>CAZFWQ010000004.1:13815-32465 GCA_964522755.1 uncultured Oscillospiraceae bacterium
AATTGCCCGGGTTTTTCCGGCCCACCAAGGAGTGGGACCTGCTGGTGGTCCGCGGTGACATTTCGCTGAAGCAGGAAGGGCTGTGCCGCGTGGACTACATTCCGCCGAATGCCGATCTTGTGGCCGGCGATGTGCTGGAAACATCAGGCATGGGTGATGTGTATCCAAAGGGCATCCGGGTCGGCACAGTCGACAAGATTGTCCGGAACAAGGGCCAGTATGATTCCTACGCCATCATGAAGCCTTCTGTGGATTTCAAGCGGCTTGAGGAAGTGGAGGTCCTTACAAAACCGGTATCCGGTTCGGGAACAGGGCAGATTGGAACCGAAGACGCGGGGGTGTCCGAATGAGGGCCGCGCAGATGCCGGAGGGAGCCGTATGAAATACAGGATATTCACAGCAGCAGTGCTCCTGTATGTGACTGCGTTCCTCCAGGCGAATCCACTTGCTGTCATCCGCCCGTTCGGCATACGGATGCTCTTGCCTTTGGCGGCAGCCGTCGTGACCGGTTTGCTGAGGGGACCTTTTGAAAGTGCATTGATGGGATTTCTGTACGGCATGTCCATGGACATGCTGATGGGCCGCACACTGGGTCTGCACGCGGTGCTGTACGCAGCCGCCGCCGGCCTGACAAGCCTTGTCAATGAGAAGCTGTACAGGGAGAAAATCTTTATCCAGGCCGCTTTTTCATTTGTTTCCGTCATAGTGACGGAAGTTCTGTATTATCTCGCCGTGTTCCTGCTCCGCGGATACGCATCGTTCGGAACGATGTTTCTCGCTGTGATCCTCCCGGCGGCATTGTGCAACAGCTTGCTGATATTGCCCCTGTTCCGCCCTTTTTCAGCCATCTATGCCCGCCTGGACGTGCTGGATAGGAAACGCATCAGGCTCGGATGACGACGGGCCCGCCTGAAGCAGCCCGAAGAAAGCCGCGCAGAGAAAGGAGTACCCGTGTCGGAAAAAAAGACGCCGCGACCGCAGCTGGACCGATTCTTCTTTCTTGCCGTGGCCGTCATCGCCGTCGCCATCCTTTTCGTGGCGCGGCTGGCCGACCTGCAGCTGGTCCACGGCGCGGCATACCGGCAGGAAACCATCTCCCGCATCTCCACCAACGGCACCATACACGCGGCGCGCGGCAACATCTTCGACAGGAACGGCGTGCCCATCGCAGGCAGCCGGATGGGTTTCTGCGTGGAATATGTCGATATAAAAATGGGCAATGATGAGAAAAACGCCATGCTGATGGAATTATGGAAGGTATTCGAAAAATACGACAAGAAAATAGACACCCGCCTTGGGGACCTTATCGACTGGAAGCACCGCCTGGTCCTGACAAAAGATGAAACGGCGCGAAAGGTGCTGCTCGACACCATTTTGCTCAATGAGTCGGACAGGGCCAGACTGGTCACGGGTGACCAGGTTCTCAACTACATGCGCGACCGCACGTTTGAGATTGGCATTCGGAAGACAGCGTTGGGAAAAATCGTGCGAACGGACGAATACAGCGATGAAGAAATCTGGACACTCCTGCGGCTTCGTTATGAAATTCTGAAATTCCAGCCAAAACTGAACAATCCCATGCTATTGGCGGAAGACGTCGATGTGGCGGCAATGTCTGAAATCGAAGAGCGCAGCCCGCAATTCCGCGGGGTCACCACCTACATGAAGCCGTATCGCGAATATTATGATGCCGAAACGGTTTCGCACCTCCTCGGCTATGTCGGCATGGCGACCGACCGGGAGGTTCGGAACCTCAACGGAGCATTGGTGGAACGGATGCGGAAGCTTGATGCCGGGGTTTTGACGCATATCTGGCCGGGAGTCGGGACTGATGGCGCGGAGCTGCCACTCACGAAAGTACAGAAGGACCAGAACAAGAAAGCGGATGCCGAAGTGTCCGCATACGGGAAAACCAGTCCCGGTTCACTCTACACGAATCGCGACGTGATTGGGAAAAGCGGCATGGAACTGGGCGGTGAAACCCTGCTGAGGGGAATTGACGGCCAGACTACGAAGGAAGTGGACCGCAACGGCCGCACGACGGAAACGTCCCTTGATCGAAACGCGCAGCCCGGCGCCGACATATACCTGACCATCGACCTGACTTTGCAGCAGGTCGCCGTCGAATCCCTCGCGCGGAACATAGAGCGGATTCGCCTCATGGGTGGAAAGAAGAATTTCGGAGACGCCGACGCAGGCGCCGTGTTGGCGCTTTCCGTCAATACAGGAGAGGTTCTTGCAATGGCCAGCTGGCCGAATTACAATCCGGATGTGTTCATCAACGGGGACGGCGCTGCCATAGCCGATCTGCTCTCCAGCGCAGGGAACCGGACATGGAACCGTGCCGCACAGGGCGCCTATCCGCCCGGATCCGTCTACAAGCCGCTCGTTTCCGTGGCAGCCCTGGAAACCGGAACCATCACCCCTTCCACCCGCATCCAGTGCAACACGACGGATGCGTGGCTGAACGCGAAGCTCGAGACGGACGCGAAGACGAACCTGACCAATCTTGAAGGCAACCAGGGAAACATCAACCTCGAACGGGCAGTGGCCACTTCCAGCAACATGTTTTTCTACAAGGTCGGCGTGATGACAGGCATCGACAACATCACGGCTTTTGCCCGCATGTTCGGGTTCGGAAGGAAGACCGGCATCGAAATAGATGAAAGCACCGGTTCGCTGGCTTCACGGGAATACAAGCGGCTGTATTACAATGAGGGCTGGTATCCCCTGAACACCGCCATGGCCTCCATAGGCCAGCTGTACAATGCATTCACTCCCCTGCAGCTGGCGAACTACGTCGCGACCCTTGCCAACGGGGGCACGATGCATACGCCGCACCTAATCCGCATGGCCATTTCCGAAACCGGCTCCGTACTCAAGGGCATTGCCGCTTCCAGCCAAAAGCTGAATGTGTCGGAAGAGAACCTTGCGGCGGTCCGAAAAGGCATGGTTGCCGTCGCAAACGCCACGGATGGCACGGCGGTAAGCGTATTTCGCGATTTTCCGTTCCAGGTGGCCGGCAAGACCGGTACTTCCGAAACCGGAAATGAAAAACGGGGCGAATCTTCCCATGGCCTTTTCATCTGCTACGCGCCGGCCGACAATCCGGAAATCGCCGTGGCCGTGGTCATCGAGCACGGGGTCTGGGGTGCGTACACGGCCCCTGTGGCGCGGGACGTGCTGATGTCCTATTTCCGGCTGAATGAAGGGGATGGGGCCGGGATCGCCGGAAACAGGCCCGCCGGGACGGAATCCGCGCCGGGGCGGACAATTGTCGGGGAAACGCAGATTGTCTGGTGAACTCGCAAAGGAGGCCAGCCAGGGAAGAAGCAGCTTGCAACTGATAAGCCAAAGAAGCACCTCATTACTGATAAGCCAAAGAAGCAACTTATAACTGATAAGCCAAAGAAGAAGCGGTGCAAGGCTGATAAGCCAAAGAAGAAGGCAAGACAAAGGGGAGCAGGACCATATGGGTGAAAACAGCGTCATTTTCAAAGGGAACACGGAAGGATTGGCCATAATCATTCCCGAGGCATACACTGCAGAACAAGCCTTGACAGAAGTGAAGGAAAAGATTCAAGCGGCAGCACGTTTCTTCAAGGGGGCCCACCTGAAAGTGACATATCGGGGCATATCTTTGTCCGCTGACGAGCAGGCGCAGCTGTTCCAGATTCTGGACAGTGACAGCGGAGCCATCATCGAGAGCGTCAACTGCGCTTTTGAAACGGAGGCAGCTTTTTCCGCCGACGGGCAGGCAGTCGGAAAGCAGCCTGGCATAAAGCCTTTGAGGCGAATCTTTGCGAGGGGCCCGGACGAAAGCGACTGCAAGGTCATCAGGAGCACCCTGCGCGGCGGAACCCGCATCCAGTATGAAGGGTCCGTGGTTGTCGTCGGGGATGTGAATCCCGGGGCGGAGATCATTGCGGCGGGCAGCGTCATTGTGCTCGGATTATTGCGGGGCATGGTCCATGCCGGATCGGGGGGCTCCCGCGATGCATTCATTGCAGCATTGAAGCTCAAACCGACCCAGCTCCGGATTGCCGACCTGATAGCGCGCAGTCCTGACGACCCGGACAAGTCGGGGGTGTTTCCCGAGATTGCATCCGTCCGTGAAGGCATGATTGAAGTGAATCCCCTTTATGAAAGGCTTTGAGGCCGATCCTACCATGTCGCGCACCCTCCGGCCGTTTGACTTTTCACGGGAAAACAGATATATTCATAACAGTATGTCAACTGTGGTCCCGTTAAAAGATATTTTCATGGCTTCCACAATCGGACGGCCTGACCGTCTTCATACAGGAGGCGTTGCTCCGCATACGACAGAAAAATTCCGGAAAGCTGGAGGATTGGGAATGGGAGAGGTAATCGTCATCACGTCCGGCAAGGGTGGCGTCGGCAAAACGACGACAACGGCCAACCTGGGTACCGGGCTTGCCCTGCAGGGAAAGAAAACCGTCCTGATAGACACCGACATCGGCCTACGCAACCTGGACGTGGTCATGGGCCTTGAAAACAGAATCGTGTATGACCTTGTGGATGTAGTGGAGGGGACCTGCAGGGTGAAGCAGGCACTGATAAAGGACAAGCGCTTCGATGGCCTTTTTCTGATGCCCGCCGCGCAGACGCGCGACAAGAACGCCGTTTCGCCGGCCCAGATGGAAAAGCTCTGTGCAGAATTGAAGGAAGAATTCGAATATGTCATCATTGACTGTCCCGCCGGCATAGAACAGGGTTTCAAGAACGCCATCGCGGGAGCTGAAAAGGCTTATGTCGTCACTACACCCGAAGTGTCCGCCGTCCGGGATGCAGATCGGATCATCGGCCTGCTGGAGGCGAACGGCATCCGGAACCCCAAGCTCATCGTGAACAGGCTGCGTCCGGATATGGTCCGGCGGGGCGACATGATGACGATCGAAGACATTCTTGACATATTGGCCATCGACCTTCTCGGCGTGATTCCCGATGATGAGAACATCATCATTTCCACGAATCGCGGCGAGCCGGCTGTAGCCGATATGAAAAGCCAGGCTGGCCGTGCCTATCGCAACATCACACGCCGCATCCTCGGCGAGGAGATACCCTTCACGGATCTGGCCGCCCAGCACAGCCTGTTCACAAGAATGAGGAAGCTCTTTGGCTTCAAACCGGCTTGAGGGGGTGGATTGACATGTTGGATCTGATGAAGCTGCTCACGCGGAAAAAGGAAAACTCGAAAGATATTGCGAAGGAACGTCTCAAGCTGGTGCTGATTCACGACCGCTCCACTTTTTCACCGCAGTTCCTGGAAATGGTCAAAGGTGAGATCATCAAAGTGATTCAGAAATACATGGAGATCGATGAAGATCTGCTTGATATCCAACTTACCAAGACCACGAGCGACGACGGCGAACGGGTCATCCCGGCATTGGTGGCCAATATCCCCATCCGGAGCATGAAGCAGGGAGTCCGGTAAAGACGGGTCGAAGGAGGTTCACATGCATATCGCCCTGATTGCGCATGACAATAAGAAGGAGCTGATGGAGGCGTTCTGCATCGCCTACAGTTTCGTGTTGAAAAAGCACCATGTCTTCGCAACGGGCGGTACGGGGGCAATCGTGGCTGAATCGGCCGGCTTGCCGGTCACAGCGCTGGATTTCGGCGTGCTCGGAGAAGAGCAGTTGATTGCCCGGATCGCTTACAACGAGATGGATTTGGTCCTGTACTTCGGCGATCCGATGGTTTCGGAAGACAATCGGAACCTGCTGCGCCTGTGGTCATTGTGCGACAGGAACAACATCCCGCTGGCCACCAACCTGGCTGCCGCGGAAATCATGATCAACGGATTGCAGCGCGGCGATTTCGCCTGGCGCGAGCTGATTAACAGATAATTCCGGACCCGGCATGAACAGGCCGATGAAATGCGCACAGCCTATGAAAACGGAGGAGCACCCATCTATGGAACTATTTATGGAAAAGATTGTGAAACGGAAAAAAACCGGGCTGGACATTGCGATCATCACCGGTGAGATTACCGCCTGCGTCGTATTGGCCCTTGCGGCATTCGCATTCATTCCTTCAATCGGCATGTTCCTTTCGGTTGCCCTGGGATATGGCACCTGGTACCTGGTCACCATGCGCAGCATGGAATTCGAATATGCCCTGACGAACGGGGAACTCGACATCGACCGGATTATCGCACGCCGCCGCAGAAAACGCATCTTCTCCGCCAATGGCAAGGAATTTGAAATGGTCGCGCCGGTCAAATCGGTTTATTATTCGAATGAGTTCAAAACCATGAAGAAGGTCATCGATGCCACGGCGGGAAAAGAGGCTGAAGGCGTTTGGTTCATCGTCACCCACATCGGCGGCGATCGCGGCGTCGTATTGTTCCAGCCGACCTCGAACATGATAGAGGCCCTCTGGCACATGAATCCGAGAAAAGTCATGCGGAGCTGAACAGATGAGGTACAATAAGGACAGGGCCTTCCCGGACGATCTCCGCAAGAGTCGCTGGACGGCACCTGTGATTTTTATGCTCCTTGTTCTCTTGTTGCTGGCCGGTACCGGATTCTGGGTTCGGGACCGGTTTTTTGCGTCTGCTCCCAACTCTGGCGCCCCCCTCTCCATACCCGGTCCACGGGTGCTGATGAACGGGGAACTCCTTGGAACCGGTCACCGACCGCGCGTGCGCGATGGAACGGCATGGATGCGGATCGAGACCGTCCGGGAGAATATTGATCCATACGTATGGCTTGATGCAGCCGATGGGCAGATCACGTTCACGACGGGCAGCCGGATCATCCGGATGCATGCGGGTTCCAGGGAAGCGATGGATGGCGGGCGGAAGCTGGTTCTATCATCGGAACCTGTTCTGGAGGACGGAATCGTCTGGCTGCCCGCCGATTTTCTAAGCGGGTTTTATAATCTGGATATCCGGCTCATGTCTTTCAATGGAAATGTCCGGGTTGACGGAAAGAATTCATCAAGCGAGGTCCGTCTTCCGGGAACAGCTTCGTCTGCGGCATCGAAACCCGCGGATGCTTCGTCCGGGACATCGGAATCTGCAGATGCTTCACCCGGAGTATCGGAATCTTTTGATGATTCGTCTGTGGCAGGGACCATCCCTTCCTGGAAGCCTTCAAAGGGCAAACTCAGCCTTGCGTGGGAAATGATGTATGCCCCAAACAGCCGGTATCTGGACAGGAAACCATCTTCCGGGCTGGACGTATTGGCGCCCACATGGTTTTCCCTTTCGGGGGGGAACGACGCGATTGCCGTCCGGGCCAGCGAAGATTATGTCAAATGGGCGCATGGCAACGGATATAAGGTATGGGCACTTTTTGCCAACAAGTTCGATGACATTGAGGGAACTTCGGAACTGATGCATGATCCGGACAGGCGGCAGGCGGTCATCGAAACGATGCTCGGATACGCCAGACAGTTCGGGCTGGATGGCATCAACCTGGATTTCGAAAACATGTATCGGGAAGACAGCGGGTACTATACGCAATTTGTGCGGGAATTTGCGGCGGTGCTCAGGCCGGAAGGACTGATTCTTTCCGTGGATGTCTCAGTTCCTGAAGGCAGCGACACCTGGTCGCGCTGTTTTGACCGAAAAGCATTGTCTGAAAGTGCCGACTGCATTTTCCTGATGGCCTACGACCAGCATTATGCAGGCGGGTCCGAATCCGGTTCGACAGCTGAAATCGGGTGGGTGGAGGATCGGCTCAAGGCCACTCTGGAGGAAGTTCCCGCGCAAAAGCTGCTTCTGGGCATACCTCTTTTCAGCCGTGTCTGGCGGGAGACGGATGCGGCTGGGAATCCGGATGTGGGCGTTGTCAACGCCCTGGGCGTGAACACCGCCTGGCAGCGGGTACGGGAAAATGGCGCGGAACCTGTGTGGGATGAGGAACTCGGGCAATATTCCGCCCGGTTCGCAGATGATGAAGGGACGTATTCAATCTGGCTTGAAGATTGGAATGCCGTCAACATGAAGACTTCACTGGCGCTCAGATATGGTCTGGCCGGCGTGGGCGCATGGAGCATCAATTATGCGGATGACAGGGATTGGGACATCATCGGGCGCAACCTGAAGGAAACCGCCGATTATGAGGCATGGCTCGCATCCTTGGGCCCCAGCCCCCGATATGTGCCATTGCCCGGAAAATAACCCGCCCGATGGGCATGCCGGCATGCAGGCCAATCGACTGGCATGGTGCGCCGGCAGAATGGCCGGTTCCGGGTTGATTCCGGCAGCCGGTTGGACGCGGTGCCAGAGGCATCCATTCAAGCTGTCGCTGAATCTGCGGAATTCTCCTTGAGGAATGTCCACACCTTGAGGAAAGTCCTCATGTTGAGGAAAGTCCTTATTGAAATCAGGCCTTCGACAACGTATAATGAAAGAACCGTGAAAACGGTCGTGCTGCCGTGTCCCGATGGTCCAAAGGATAAGACGATAGATTCCGGTTCTATTGATGCGGGTTCAATTCCTGCTCGGGACGCCATTTCATTTTCAGGAAGAAGGCAACACCGGACTCCCGTTGCGGGGTCCGGTGTTGCCTTCTTCCTGTTCCGCCCATGCGGGGAGATATCCGTGCAGGCGGCCGTTGTCGCACGGTTCATTGTGATGCGTCAAACAGCAACGTTGAGTCAAGCGGCGACGTTGTGTCAAACAGCAACGTTGAGTCAAGCGGCGACGATATGGAGATGCAGCGAGGATGCGTGCTATAATGAATTCACGTGCGGCCTGAAGCCGCATGTCCGGATTGCGGTTTCCCGACCACCAAAGCCGGCGATATGGCAAAATCACGGATTGGCTGAACCGATGCGGCTATGGAGGAGAACACATGGGCATCCGCTGCGGCGTGGACATCGTAGAGACCGCACGAATCCGCCTGGCAGTAGAACGCCAGGGCGCCAGGTTCCTCGACAGGATATTCACCTCCGCCGAACAGGAATACTGTCTCAACCGCGGAGCGAGCCGCATGAACAGCCTGGCGGTCCGATTTGCGGCCAAAGAGGCCGTTTCAAAGGCTTTGGGCACCGGCATCGGCTCCGGCGCCTCTTTTCTGGACATCGAAATCCTGCAGGCGCCGGGTGGAAGGCCATACGTGGTGCTTTACGGCTCAGCAGAGAAGTCGTTTCGAAGACTGAATGGAATAGATTTGGCCATCAGCCTCTCCCACGAGCGTGCGCTGGCTGTCGCGCAGGCAGTCATGCTGACGCGCTGACATGCAAGTCATCCATGCAAGTGGAAACAGCAAGGAGCATCAGTGCGTGGAACACCTCAGGTTGGTACATGCTGCAGATTTTCACCTTGACGCCCCGTTCCGGGGCGGCCGACCCGGATATGGGGCCATCCGGCGCCTGGACGTGCGGCGCGCGTTTTCCGCGACCATTGAACTCGCACTGTCTCAGAAGGCCGATTTGCTGCTGCTCTGCGGAGATCTTTACGAACAGGACTTCGTTGCCCTTGACACCATTTCCTTTGTGCGCCGGGAACTCGGAAGGCTTCATGACATCCCGGTGCTGCTTCTCGCGGGAAATCACGATCCCCTGACAGCGGATTCATGGTACCGCACTGTCGATTGGACACCGAATGTCCATCTGATGGACGCCTGCCCCGGCGGCGCGGCCAGCATCGGATTGCCCGGGCTGAATGTGTTTGCCGCCGGATACGGTTTTTCCGCGCGGCGTCAGGAATCCCCGGATTTTTCCGTTTTGCCGCCTCCCCGGCAGGACTGCTTCAACCTGCTTCTTGTCCATGGAACCCTGGACACCCCTTTTGACGGGTTTCCCTACAATCCCGTCACCACGGCGCAGCTGATTGACAGCGGGTATCATTATGTGGCCATGGGCCATTATCACAAGCAGTTTGAAAAACCGGGAATGCCTTGGATAACAAATCCCGGCTCCCCCGAACCCCTTGGATTCGATGAGGCGGGGGAACATGGCGTGCTCCTGGCCGATATGGTTCGTCGGAACGGATCCGTGTCCGTTTCAACCCGGCAGGTTTCCATCTCTTCCAGGACTTATGTGCACCGAAACCTCGACGTATCGTCGCTTGAAGGTCTCGATGCGATGAAAACCGCCCTGGCAGCCTGTCTGCAGGATTGCACACCGGAACGCCATCTGCCGCATGTCCGTTTGGTCGGGTCTCCCATTGAGCCGCCCGACATGAAGGAACTTTCGGAATGGGCCGACGGGGGATGGCTGCTGTTCAGGATGACTGACGATACACATCCGCCTCCAAATTGGGCAGCGGGGCTTTCCGATGACAGCGTGACGGGAATCTTCCTGCGGAAAATCTCCCTGCTGATTGACGGCGCAGAGGCTTCCGGAGACGGTGAACGCCTTGAAATCCTGCGACGGGCGCGGCAGATGGGGCTCGAAGCCCTTGCGTACGGAACAGTCCATTATCCGCCGGAACGGTGAGGGAGGCCGAATGAAAATTTCCAGGCTGGACATCATGGGATTTGGACGGTTCCGGCAATGGGCATTTGAGCCCGGACCTTTCCTGAACCTCATCCACGGTCCGAATGAAGCAGGAAAAAGCACCCTCCTTGCCTTTGTCCGCGCGATGCTCTATGGAATGCGGGGGGGACGACGCACGCGGGAAGGGGAATTGCCGCCGCTGCGCCGGCATGAGCCATGGCAGGGCGGTGCCTATGCGGGGGTGCTTGAATACGTGCTTGATGACGGATCCTCATATAGGGTGGAACGCAATTTCAGCAAGGGAACCGCAGTCGTCCGGGATAGCCGCGGCAATGACGTGACCGGCCTCTTCCCGGCGGACAGGGAGGCAGGCCCCCTGTTCGCCGATGCGCACCTGGGCGTGGACGCCGACACCTTCGCGCGTACCCTTCAGACGGGCCAGATGCAGGCGGTTCTTGATGCAAACGGGCGCAGGCACCTGATGGACAGCCTCCTTCGCCTGCAGGATGCCGGCCGGGAGGAAAGGTCCTTCAGCCAGGCGGCGGAGGCCCTGCAGAAAGCACTTCTGGAGCGGGTCGGGTCGGATCGCAGCACGGTTCGGCCGATGGACCTGATCCTCAGGCGTTTGGAGGCTCTGGAAGCAGAAGCGGAAAGGATCAGGAGACAAAGGGAAGACGTCAGGGAAACCGCGTTGTCACTCCTGGAGACCCACAGCCGGCTGGACGCCTTGCAGGAAAGGCAGGATGGCATGCTGTCGAAACGGGTTGCCTTGAAGGCATGCATTCGCTCCGGAGCGCTAATGGAGAGGCAGAAGGCCGTGCAGGACGGCGAAAAGCGCCTGATGGAGCTGAATGTGGCTGAAACCGCCGCAAAGGCCGAAGCCGGGATCCTTTCCGCACGGCTGGCAGAACACAAGGCACTTGCGGCCATCGATTCCGCGCAAGCCGGGCAATTGCCTTTTGATGCAGGCCGTTTACGCGAGTTGCGGCGTGTCTGCGTCCGGACGGAGCAGGTCCTGGCGGGACAAGCGGCCGAGGCTGGCCGGCTTGACATTGAGATGCCCGGACCTGCCATCTGGCGCGACCCTGACCGACTGGACCGCGTTTTCCATGAATACCTCGATCTCCACAAACGAATGAGCGCCGGCCGTGACCCGGATTGGACAGAATCAGTCGGAAAAACGGACCGGATGAGGTCCGGTGGTGAAGCGGACCGAGCAGTGTCCAGTGGTGAAACGGCTCGGATTTCGGAAGCACTTGACCGGACGCGGCGGCTAAGACGCATCCGGATTGCCTTTTCCGTCACGGGAGTCGTCCTGCTGTTCGTTGCGGCGGGACTGGCTTGGAACATCGGGACAGAAACCGGTACAAGGATGGCAGCCGCGGCTACAGCCTCAGCCGGGCTCATTGCCTTGGCCGCCATGACGGTTCCGTGGATTCGACGGATGCGGGAACGCTTGGAATCGGGTCGCGGGAGGCCGGGCGCATCCCTGCCGGGTCATGAGGGCGGGATGCCGGAAAGCAATGCGCAGGCTGCACTGGATACCCTGTTTGCGGAAACGGGCGTTTCATCGATAAGTGAATTCATTCATCAGAAAACTGTAACGGATGCCATTCGAAAACGCCTGTCTGATTTGGAAAAAGACAAAATCGAGACTGCCGGGCAGATGAGGCAGGCAAAGGAGGAAGCGGACCTCCTTGCCTGCAGGATCGGAAAGTTCCTGCGGGCGGCCGGGCTTCCGGATGAAGGTGAAAAAGCCGAAGAACAGGTGCAGGCTTTCCGGCAGGCATGGCAGGAATATCGTGATGACAGGAACCATGCCGCAGAAATCAACATGAAGCTTGAGTCTGTCGCGCAGGAGCAGGCTGCCGTCGCCCGCACGCTGTCGCTGCTTGGGATTGATGGGGAAGCGGACGGGGAAGAGGACGGGAAAGTGGACGGGAAAGCGGTCGGGGAAGGCGGCTGGGAAAAAACGGATGCATTGGGACCCGTGAGTGCGGGTGCAGAGGCGATTGATGCGGATGCCGCTATGTTGGCGCTGTCGGATTTGCAGGAACGTATGGAGAGGCTTGCGGCGGAAATTTCCGGGATGAAACAGTCTGTCGCGGCAATGGAGGCACGACTTGAGCGGGTGCCGGAAGAAGATCGGCTGCAGCAGATCTCGGAAGAGGCGGACCGCCTTGGAATGAAGCAGGCATCATTAAAGGCATATGGGGAAAGTCTGAACATCGCGCTGCAGATTCTCGGGGAAGCGGCGCTGGAGCTGCGCCAGGGTGTATCCCCCCGACTGGACCGCCTGTCCGGAGAAATCCTGTCACAGGTGACCGGTGGACGGTATCGGCGCATCGGCACCGATGACCGGCTGTCCGTGCGCGTGGAAGTGCCAGGGAATCCGGAAATGCCGGACATCGGGCAGCTCAGCGGCGGCACGTCGGAACAGGCCTGGCTCTCCGTCCGCCTGGCCGCAGTCCGGCTTCTCGAGGAGGGCCGGGAAACCCTGCCGCTTTTTTTGGACGAACCCTTCGCGCAGTTTGATGATGAACGAACCGCTTCCACACTGGCATGGCTGAAACAAAACGCGGGAGGCCGCCAGATTTTCCTCTTCACATGCCGCAGCCGCGACATGGAACTGGCAGAGTCGATTTTCGGCGAATCAGTGACCCGGATCCCATTGTCCCGGCTGGATACCCGGCTGCCGCAGGGAGATGCCTGATTTTCGCATGTGGGCGCACTGCTGCCTCGGAAGGATTCCGCCGGGGATCGGGACGAACCTTCATGACAGCTGGCGATTCGCGGACGGTAACCACATTCGCGGGCATGACTTGCGGGCATAACTGAAGATCGAACACGGAACATCCGTGATATAATCGGATGATGACGGGTTTTTTCGCCACGCAATCCAGTCCATGGAAAGGAACCGAAATGAGCCTTGAACGCTTTCACGCCCTGCGTGTGAAATTCGACACGTTTTTCTACGAATCCTTTCACATCTCAGCCAAAGAGAGCGGTATCGAATGCCGTTTCGTCTACCGCATGCAAGGCCGGGACACGCTTGTCTCCCTTGAGCACCTTGTCCGGTTCAAAGGGCATGATGACCTGTTCCTTACCATCACGGACCCCCTTTTCGAACACGCAGTTTTCCTGTTGGGAATGGCTGAAGCGGTCAGTTACTGGAAAACCGCCTGCCCTATGAATTTCATGGCATGTCCGGGCGCCCTTGCGCCGGAGGAGGCTGTTTTCTGGGAAAAACTCATGACCCGCGGGATGGGCGAGTTTTACTGGCGGAACGGCATATACGGCCATATTCCGGATGATGGCTTCGTTTGCGTCCGTTCGCGGCCGGACGCCCCTTTCCGGCCCGTGTCCCTTCCGGATACAGCCGGGTGCCTCGTCCCGGTGGGCGGGGGGAAGGATTCCGTCGTCACCCTGGAGCTGCTGAAACGCCTTCAGGGCACTGCATCCGGTGCCGGGGAGACAGAGTGCTTCCTACTCAGTGCAAGACAGGCGTCCTATGATACCGCGATCATTGCCGGATACGGTCCCGAGCGGCAGGTCGAGGCATTCCGCGTGTTCGACCCGCAGCTGCTCCGGATGAACCGCGAAGGATACCTCAACGGCCATGTTCCCTACTCGGCCATACTGGGCTTCACTGCGGTTGTGGCCGCACTGCTTCGGGGTCGCCGCCATATCATCCTCTCGAACGAGGGCAGTGCGAACGAGCCGACCGTGCCCGGCACCTGGGTGAACCACCAGTATTCGAAATCGCTAGAGTACGAGACGGATTTCTCGGAGTACATCCATCGGTTTCTCACTCCGTCGGTTACTTACTTCAGCTTGCTCAGGCCGTGGAGCGAAGCGCGCATTGCCATGGAATTCGCCTGCTATCCGGCTTATCACAAGGCTTTCCGCAGCTGCAACAAGGGCAGCCGCGAAAACCGGTGGTGCTGCGACTGCCCGAAGTGTCTTTTCGTCTTCATCCTCATCGCTGCGCATGCGGGTGTGGCTGCCACCTCCGCCATGTTCGGGGAAAATCTTCTTGAAAAGGAATCACTGTCCTCCACACTTGACGAACTTGCGGGATTCACGCCGGTCAAACCGTTCGAATGTGTAGGAACCGTTGCGGAAACACTATGGAGTTTTGAGAAGATCCTTTCAGACCCGGCATTGCCGCCCGATGCGGCGCGATGGCCCCTGGCGGATCATTTCAGGATGCGGCGTCCGGCGGGCGGGCTGCCTGCCTTCCGCCTGATTGAGCCGGAGCTTTCGCTCAGAGTCCCCCCGCTGTTCCTTCCGCTGGTGGTTTCAGCGATGGAACTGCTGCGGGACCGGTTGCTGCCGCATCAAATCGGAATTCTCGGATTCGGCATGGAGGGGAGGTCCACCCTGGCCTTCCTGCGGCAATTGTTTCCTGAACGAGTCATATGGATTGCCGACCGCGATGCTGAAAAACTCGGCGCGCTGGCTGAAGAAATCGGGGCCGGCAGGGTGAGGGCGGTGTCCGGAGTCGATTACGCCGAAGGTCTTGCCGGTTGTTCGCTTGTGTTCAAGACGCCCGGACTTCCGTGGAAAGAGGTTGATCATCTGTTCCAGGCTGAGCAGATAACGTCGCAGGCGGACCTTTTTCTTTCCGTTTTGAAGGAGAGGACGATTGGCGTCACCGGAACGAAGGGAAAAAGCACAACCGCATACCTGATTTGCGCGGCACTGCGTGCCTGCGGGCGAAATTGCGTGATGGTTGGCAACATGGGGCTGCCCGCACTTGATGCGCTGTCCTCTGACACGCCCGACCGGGTGTATGTGTACGAACTTTCTTCCCACATGCTCGAAACCGTTCGGCATGCGCCGCATGGAGCCGTATTCCTGAACCTGTACGAGGAACATCTGGACCATTACCGCTCCTTCGAAGCGTATGCCGCTGCCAAGGGCAACATGCTGCGCCTGCAGCAGGCAGGCGACTATGCAGTAATCGGGAATCCGGTCCCCGCCCCCCTTGCCGGCCTGGGCGCAGGGTCGCACTGCACATTGGATATTGGCTCGGACGGAACGCTCATCCTCCCGTCTCCTGCAATCGGGGGACGCCAGATTCGCATCCCCGAATCCAGATTCGCCGGGCGCGCGCTGCGCGGCGTCCACAACCTTAGAAACATGCAGGCCGCACTCCTGGCTGTCCATTTGTACTCCTTCGCTGATCCGGCTCCGTCCTGCGCCGCAGATGACCCGCTTTGCCGTGGCGTGAATTCGGAATCATGGATTGATGCGGCCATTGCCGCCATGAACGATTTCACCGGATTGCCTCATCGCCTGCAGCTTGTCGCGGTCGTGAAGGGCATCTCCTTTTTCGACGATTCCATTTCCACGATACCGCAGGCCTGCATTGCGGCAGTTGTCACGATCGGAGACGTCGATACGCTCATTTTCGGGGGGATGGACAGGGGCATCGATTACACGATCTTATCTGATTTCCTGTCGGGAGGGGCCGTCATGAACCTTGTGGCCCTGCCCGCCACCGGGCACCGCATAGTCGACTTGCTGTCGGAAACAGGAAAACTGCCGGATTCAGCAAGAGCCTTCAAGGCAAGAGACATGGAGGAAGCCGTATCCATCGCCTTCCAGGTCACCAGGCCCGGCCACTCCTGCCTATTGTCGCCGGCTGCTGCCAGTTATGGTTATTATAGGAATTTCGAGGAGCGGGGAGCTCATTTTTCATGCCTCGTAAAGGACCGGATATCAGTGAATGTTCAAATATAACTGTTTCAGAAGATGGTATTTGGGTATGCACATTCGGCCTGCTTTGACTTTTGTCAGTCGGTTTGTTATACTGGAATTCAGCATAGGAATTCGCATCTGAGTATATTAGTGATGGATATCGTTGAAATCCTGAATGATTGCATTGTCGGCAGGCATATGCACGCCGAATCGCAAGATTTGGCACTGTCCTGCGGCTTTTGCAGCAGAATGCATGCAGCATCAGGACGCAGGCCTCAAGCAGAAAGACATACCGACTGCTTACATAAGAATACCCGTGTCGCTCAAGCGCAGCACACTCAACAACGCAAATATGGCTTTGCCGTATTTGCATGCCAATCACACTTGAACCAGGTGTGAAAACCCGTTTTTGCAGGAATTCCGGTGAGTGAAGGCCGTGATGCGGCTTGAACACCGGACGGATCCATTCGAACGGTGCGGCATCGCACCAGCGGTTTTTGCGAGCGAACCGTGAACCGAGATGCGGAAGGGTGTACCGGAGGGGCGTTTGTATGTACAGTATCGGTGACAAGATTGTGTATCCCATGCACGGAGCCGGTGTCATTGAATCCATCGAAGAACGCGAAATCCTCGGCGAAAGGAAAAGTTATTATGTCATGAAAATGCCTGTCGGAGACATGAAAGTCATGATCCCTGTCGGAAACGCAAATCATGTGGGCATTCGCGGGGTAATCGGCCGCGGGGATGCCGACGCCGTGTTCAAATGCCTTGAAGGCGGCACGTGTGAACAGAATGCAAACTGGAACAAACGCTATCGCGAGAACATGGTCAAGATAAAGAGCGGCAATGTCTTTGAAGTGGCGGACGTCGTGCGCAGCCTCGTCCAGCGGGAACGGGTGCGCGGCTTGTCCACGGGCGAGCGCAAGATGCTTAACAGCGCCAAGCAGATTCTCATCAGCGAGCTTGTGCTTGCCAAAAATCTTCCGCCGTGCGAAGTGGAAGACATCATCAGGATGAAGATCCCCATTTGACGGCAGAATTTGGACGGATGCCGAAACCGGCACCCATTGCGGCCTTGCAGACAGGCTGACGTCGCAGTGCATTTCAGGAGCGGACAACGCATGCTTGATCGGATCCTTCGATTCGCTTTCGGTCTCACCCGCGCCGTCACGGGCGTCACAATCACCCGGTTCCTCCTTATCCAGAACAACCTGCGCAGCGTCCTTGACGGTACGAAGGGCACGCTCTGGCTTCTGGGTGCCGCCGTGGTGTGCGGCGGCGTGATGTATCTGCTCAGCAGCCGGCTCATACGCGTCCTGACCACATCGCTGGAGCAGGCGGAACTGTTTGTGGGCCACGTCACGATGTACGAAATGATCATCTCCGCCGGGGGGCTCATCGCCGGGCTGATTGTCGCCAACCTCATCTCCATCCCGCTTTACCGCATCCCCGTGGTCGGAGTCATTTTGGCCATCATGATGAACTTGCTGTTCGGATTTTCCGGGATCTACTTCGCGCTCATGAAACGGCATGAGGGAATTCATGGCGCCAAGGACGGACTTGCGCGCGGCGCATCCGTCAAACTGGTCGATACGAGCGCCATCATCGACGGCCGCATTCTGGACGTCAGCCGCACCGGTTTTCTGGAGGGCGAGCTGGTGGTACCCGGTTTCGTTCTGGAAGAGCTGCGGCATCTGGCGGATTCACATGACGACCTCGTACGCGCAAAAGGGCGCAGGGGGCTTGACGTGCTGAACGCCCTGAAGAAGGATTCACGCATACCTGTCCGCATCGAGCGCTTTCACCATGAAGGTGTTGCGGAAGTGGACGAGCAGCTGCTGACCTCCGCCAGGGAAATGGGGGCATGCGTCCTCACCAACGACTACAATATGGCAAAGGTGGCGGTCATCCGGAACATCCCGGTACTGAATGTGAATGATCTTGCGAATGCCCTGAAACCCGTTGCCCTTTCCGGAGAGGAAATGATGGTCCGCGTCATCAAGGAAGGCAAAGAGTCCGGACAGGGCGTCGGCTACCTGGAAGACGGCACAATGGTTGTCGTGGAAGACGGCGGCCGGTTCAAGGGACAGGATGTCGGCGTGGTTGTGACCAGCGTGCTGCAGACTTCAGCCGGGCGCATGGTATTCGCAAAGTACCGGGAACCACATCTTACCCTTGTGAAATAATTTTTCCACAACACAAAACCGGTCTCTTCGTGAGGACCGGTTTTTCTTTGGAGCATTCCTGTAATCACTTCTAGCGGACTTTGAAAAAAGAGATACGACCCCGTAAAATAGAGTTGTGCTGAACCGGCAAAGATAAGGCACAACACCAAACTACGAGGAGGTATCCCAATATGAAGATTACACAGAACGACAAGATTTTGCAACTGACAGAATACACATTAATCGTGGGCATCGACGTCGGCAAGGAAACACACTATGCCCGTGCCTACAACTTTCGAGGGATCGAACTGGCCAAGACGCTGCGCTTCTCCAACACCGCATCAGGCTTTGAGAGCCTGGATA
>CAZFWQ010000005.1:0-6992 GCA_964522755.1 uncultured Oscillospiraceae bacterium
CTTGACTTTTGCAGTCAAAGAGAACGACTGATGCCGTAAACAATAAAAAAATCCGGCAGCATTTCAAATACGGCTTTTCCTGATGGATTTTCATGTGAATGCGGTATATCATGTTAAGGACGCGAAACAAGATAACCTTTCATTCCGATAATCATTTGCATTGAAAACCATCGAGGGGGAAAGACGATGAAAAGGATTCACTCACAAGCGGAACCTAAAAACACTGGAGCGCTTATTGCAACCGGACCGGAAGACTGGCAGATTCTGCAGCGCCAGGCAGATGGAACAGCTGAAGTCCTTCTCTCGGGTACCTATTTATATTCAGATCCGATGACCTCTCCTGTTGTCAAAGTCCGCATGGTGCTTGAAGATACCGGTGAAACCATCATCTCCTGGACCAATGCGGAAATGGGTGCCGACAGGTCGTGGAACGCACGCATGACTGTTCCCGAGGGCGGATTGTACCGAATTGAAACATGCCTCTCGACATTGGAACAGCCAGCCGTGGAGTGGGGCATACGCGGAGACATGATTCACCATGTCGGCGTGGGGGATGTCTTTGTCATCGCGGGACAGAGCAACGCCGCCGGATATGGCAAGGATCCCATTTTAGACCCGCCCGAGATTGGCATTCATCTGTTGGGGAATGACGTGCGCTGGCATCTGGCAACACACCCGCTCAACGAATCGACAGGCACTGTCCATCCGGTGAACAGGGAAGGCGCGAATCCCGGACACAGTCCATGGATCTCATTTGCCAAGCGGCTGCGCAGGGGAATCAACGTACCTGTCGGCCTCGTTCAGACTTCACTGGGCGGGTCCCCGCTCTCAGCCTGGAACCCGGAGGAAGAAGGGTCGCTGTATCGGAATATGCTGGATGTCCTGAACAGCATGCGGCCTGATGACGCGACTGCCTCCCCGATCCGCCGCCTGATACGCGGAGTCCTATGGTATCAGGGCTGCAGCGATACGGCGCCGGGAATGAGCGATACGTATCTTGAAAGGTTTGGCCGATTCGTCGCGCATCTGCGCAAAGACCTTGGCGACCCCGAATTGCCATTCCTTACAGTGCAAATCGGCCGGTACGTCGCACCCGGAGATCCGGCCGGCGATACCCGCTGGGCCATTGTCCGCGAAGCCCAAAGACAGGCCGCACACATTTATGCCGGCGTTGCAGTGGTTCCGGCACTGGATTTGCCCTTGAGCGACGCCATCCATATTTCAGCCGCGGGCAACATGGTTTTGGGTGAGAGGGCAGCAAAGGCTGTTCTTGGCGCCTTTTACGGAAAAGGAGACGGTTTCCGGCCGCCTGAACCGATATCGGCCATAAAGATGAATCATGGCCTGACTGTGGGCAGCCGGGTGCTTGTTTGTTTCGACCATGTCCCTGAGCGTTTATATGGTTTTGAAGTTCCTCCCGACCTGTCCCCATTCCTAGTTGAACAGGCGGATGGAACACTTCTGACTCCGTGTGCCGTTTCATATTCCGAAAAAGATGAAGTGGAGCTGTCTTTTACCTGCGACATCGGCTCCGGGTGCCATCTTCACGGCGCATATGGTCAAAATGCCTATCCCGTGCTTCCCATCGATGTTTCGACCCGGCTTCCGATGCTGTCTTTCTGCGGATATCCGATTGAGGAATAAACCATTCATGCAACAGGGCAAATACGATTCATCCGGGAGGACATCATGACAAACCGTGAGAGATTCATGAACACGCTGAACTTCAAATTGCCGACAGACCGGATTCCGATGCTGGAATGGGCCACCTGGTGGGACAAGACCCTTACCAGGTGGTACGGGGAAGGCCTGCCCGAAGGATTGGGCACCGAGGAAATCCGAACATATCTGGGTACGGATCTTCATCTGCAATTCTGGGTATCGCCCCGTGGTCCCGGATTCCCTTCCATGGCCCATGGCAAGGGACCGGTGACCGACCGCGCTTCTTATGAGGCGCTGAAACCGTTTCTGTATCCGGAAGACGCCGTGTCCCGCATCCGCGAGGGGCTGTTAGCCGCGAAATCGCTGCAGGGGCGGGGTGAAGCGGTTGTCTGGCTTTCACTGGAAGGTTACTTCTGGTATCCGCGCACCCTGTTCGGCATTGAAGGGCATCTGTATGCTTTTTACGATGAACCTGAACTCATGCGGGATATGAATCAGGATCTGGTAACTTTCAACCTGAAAGTGCTGAAGGAAATCGGAGCCATACTAAGTCCGGATTTCATGACATTCGCGGAGGACATGTCTTACAACCTCGGACCCATGCTGTCCCGTGCGCAGTTCGACACCTTCGTGCTGCCCTGCTACAGGCAGGTTGTCCCTGTTTTACTTGAGATGGGAACCCTTCCCATGGTTGACACCGATGGTCGGGTAGACCCCATGATTCCGTGGCTATTGGAAGGCGGCATCCGGGGCGTGCTGCCGTTGGAGCGTCAATCCGGCGTGGATGTGGCGCAAATACGGGAACAGTTTCCTGATTTCCGCATGATAGGCGGATTTGACAAGACCGTGATGCATCTGGGCGAGGAAGCCATCCGCAAAGAATTCGAACGTCTGCTCCCCGTGATGCGCCTGGGCGGCTTCATTCCATCCGTTGATCACCAGACGCCGCCGGCCGTTTCGCTGGATGATTACCAACTTTACGTAACATTGCTGAAGGAATACTGTGAAAAAGCATGTTCAATGGTTTGATTGGCTGAGCAAGGCAAGACAGGACAATGCCGGATACTCATATTTTTTAGCTGCGATTCCATTTCACGCCATATCGTCAAACAGGTTTTTCACATCGACGGAAAGCCCTTCAAATTCCTGTGAATGCAAGATGTCACCCGGCTTGAAAATATCCATGCGAACAACTTTCAGGTCGATGAAATTGTATGCCGTGATCCATTTGCTGTCGATATCGACAATCCAGTATTCTTTGACGCCCGATGTCATGAATGTGTTCAGCTTGTAAACCATGTCGATGCTTCGGGTGCTGGGGGACAGGATTTCAAGCGTCAAGGCAGGCGTTCCCATATAGCGCCCTTTTTCATTTATATTGTTTTCCATGTCGCAAAGGACAATCAGGTCCGGCTGCATGACATCGGGATCCTTGATGTCTTTTTTTCTGAAATGCACATCAAAAGGAGCCAGATAGGGCCTGCATTTTTTCCCTTTGAAGAATTCCTTGAACAAGACGTAAAGATTCCCGAGAATCTCCTGATGGTATATGTTCGGAGAACTCAAAATGTAGATCTCCCCATTGATGAATTCCATCCTGGCATTGCTTTTTTCATATATCTCCATGAATTCCAAATATGAAACTGTTTTCCTGTTATATTCATATTGAAGGGCATTTTCCTTGACCGTGTAGTACTGTTCTATGTCCGAAACATATGGAACCAGCCTTGCAACCCTCACATTGTTCTTGGTGACGATTACCTCGCCGCTTTCATCGGTCACGTGTTTCAGGTATTGTCCGAAACTGTTCTTCATTTCACTGGCGCTTGCAAACATGATGGCACCTCTTTCGCTTCTTAAGATGAATTGTACATTTAGTTGGCTAATAAGTCAAGGATTATTATTAGATATTAGACATATAAATGGACAAACAAGTGGCCAACAAGTGGCTATTATATCATGAATATCAGTCGCGTGGAATACAGCAAAGTGGCGATGAGGGTAAGGATACCAGCCCCAAAATGCACAATGAAATGCTTGCCGACAGTTCAGCACGACTTATTTTGCAAGACCGCACTTTATCAGGGACCGGCCAATGTCATGAATCAGATCTTCGACGTCCTCAAGTCCCACGCTCAAACGAAAAAAGCCTCTCCGGAAGTTCTCGGGATAATGTCGAATGCGGCTGTCGTCAGGTCCCGTATAGACAATCAGGCTTTCATCATGTCCGAGTGAAACGGCGAAAGTCACAATCTCCAATTCCCTCGCGAATTTCATATGCGTATCGATATCGGCCTTCAGCCCAAAAGCCATCATTCCTGAAAAACCGCTCATCTGTTTTTTCGCGAGCTCATGCTGCGGATGGCCTGCAAGCCCCGGATAAGCGACAAAATCAACCGCCGGGCTGGCTTCCAGGAAGAGGGCAATCTTCATCGCATTTTCACAGTGCAGTTTCATTCGAATCGGCAGCGTCACCAATCCCCGTGTGATGAGCCAGGCGTTGAACGGACTGATGACACCGCCTTGATTTACCATGGAACCTGTTTTGATTTGCCTGATCAAGTCTTTTTTCCCGATAACGGCACCACCGAGTGCGTCGCCATGACCGTTGACATACTTGGAAATGCTGTGGACTACCAGGTCCGCCCCCAGTGACAGCGGCTGCTGCAGCATCGGAGTTGCCCAGGTGCTGTCAACCGACAACAGGATGGAAGCAGCTTTTGCAACTTTTGCCACTGCTGCGATGTCAGTGATCCCGGTAGTCGGGTTGCCGGGTGTTTCAATATGGATGATCTTCGTATTGGGCTTTATCGCCTTTTCGATTTCCCGGATATCCGAGGTGTCGATCAGGCTGACTTCAATGTTGTATTTTTGGGGGAAATATTCCGTCATCAGCCGATACACGGCGATATAGGATATGTTGGTGCAGATGACATGGTCTCCCGAGTTGAGAAATGTGAAGAAAACCGCGGACAGGGCGGCCACGCCGCTTGCGACAACCATGCAGTCTTCACCGCCCTCGATGGCTGCGAGGCATTCCTGCAGATAATGCTGGTTTGAGGAGCCGTTCCTGGCATAGACCAACGAATCTGAATCACCCCAATCCAACGGATACCTGTCGGCGGAAAGCTCATAACTGTTTGCCATGGTGATGGGGCGGCGAAGGGCTCCTGTTTCCTTGTCAATCGCATTTCCCGCGTGGATGCATTTTGTGGCGAATCCCAATTCACGGAATTTTTCTTCCATATTGTCGTTCCTTTCACTTGCTTCACAGGACTTATTTTCAGTTTAGGAGTTTTTGGCAGGCTCCGCAAGCATTATGTGAAACTGACATCCATGATAATTGAAGATCAAATGAAATGAAGGCAAACCCCTTGAGGGTAAATAACATGATGAGCCATACGCCTTGATGGCAACACGCCTAGATGTCACTTGCTTGACTTGACATATCCACGTAGATACAATGAAACTTGATGAGTGCGATTTGCCGGTTTCCGTTAGTATCAGGCAATATGAGATGATTGGCGGGTTGCGGCCGGATGACCGCCTGCGATGATTCCGGCTATATTCGTGATAACCCTGTGGCGTGTGAAGAACGAGTCAAATCCTGAAGATTTGGCAGACCAAATGAAAGGGGAAAATGAAATGGAATACAATTATCTTGGGAGAACGAACCTTACGGTCAGCAAGGTCTGTCTTGGAACGATGCACTTCGGCGGGGTCACCACGGAACAGGATTCCTTCGCCATCATGGACAGGGCGCTTGAACTGGGCATCAACTTTTTTGACACGGCCAATGTGTACGGGGGCATTACGGGACGGACTGAGGAAATCATCGGAAAGTGGCTGAAACAAGGCGGGGGGAGAAGAGACAAGATTGTCCTGGCCTCCAAGGTGTACGGCGACATGGTGCGGACTCGCACGGTTCCCAATGAGGAAAAGGGCATCTCGGTTTTCAAGGTCAGAAAACATCTGGAAGATTCCCTGAGAAGGCTCGAAACAGATCATCTGGATTTGTACCAGGTCCACCATATCGATCGCCGCATTACGGAAGATGAATTCTGGAGTTCGTTTTCAAGCGCAGAGGCGCGCGGTGAAATCCTCTATCTCGGGACCAGCAATTTTCCCGGATGGGGACTCGCGAAATTCCAGATGTCCGCAAGACAGCGGAACGTTATGGGAATTGTTTCCGAACAGACCATGTACAACCTGCTCTGCCGGATTCCCGAGCTGGAAGTCATTCCGGCGGCAAGGGAATTCGGGATTGGCCTGTTGCCATACATGCCTCTGGCGGGAGGGCTGCTGACCGGAAAGAAGCAGGTTGTCGAAGGTTCTCGAACCAGCAACGTTTCAAAGGAATATGGGATTCCATTGAATCAGAATGAACAATTGGAAGCCTTTTCCGCGCTTTGCCGTGAGATGGGCGAAAAAGAGCATGTGGTTGCAACTGCCTGGACGCTTGCGAATCCGGTTGTTTCATCCGCCATCATCGGCATTCGGACATTGGCGCATCTTGATGATGTGGAGAAGATTGCATCGCTTCAGCTTTCCGCCGACGTCATGAAAAAACTCGACCTCATTTTCGACATCAACCATGGAAGGGCGCTGAGAATGGCCGAAGCCCCCGAGGCGTATGCCTGGTAAGGATTCCATGCGTCGGTCATCCTCACACTGGCCAACCTCACACCGGCCATCCTCACACCGGCCATACCAGGACTGGCCATCCTCACACCGGCCATACCAGGACTGACCATCCACACACCGGCCATACCAGGGCTGACCATCCTTATTCCGACCATCCACACACTGGCCTGTGCATTTCAAATTCGGAACACGTGCTTCAGGCTTTTGAAGCGGCCCTCTTGACGTGGTCCAATTTCATGGATCCCGGATTTTAGCTTTACATTGATTCCATGGTCGTTGTGGTTGGATACCAGGAAAGATTCGTGCCCATTTCCGCTTTGATAAGTAATGGAAAATCGGGAATTTCCAATTTTGAAGCGGTCCCATTTGTACGACTTCAATGCGGTTGGCTGCAGGGCAAGGGTTTTCGTCAAAGCATCATAGGAAACGCCAAGGAATCTTTCAATGAACAAGACGCTGAAAACACCTGCACCCCAGCTTGCCTTGCCGTTTGCCCAGGCGTATCCCCTTTTTGGCTTGTCAATTTCGAAGTCCTTGCCATATCCATAAGGCCACCACCATAAGCCGCCGTCGGCATCGGCCATTCGAAGAAGGTTCCAAAGGAAGCCTTCAGAATCGTGAAAGGCTTCATTGGAGGAAATGGCCCCCAATCCCTTCATGTATCCGGGCATGGTTGCCGGTACTCC
>CAZFWQ010000005.1:7002-7505 GCA_964522755.1 uncultured Oscillospiraceae bacterium
GTCGAAGTTTTGATTCGGCTGGGATACCCATTTGACGCATCTGCTTGCGGCACAATATCCAAGGTTGTCTTCACTCATGGCGAAAGCCATCGTACTTGCGTAACAGGCATCATCATTCCGGCAAAAGCCGTAATAGGGCATCAGTGTCGTGTCGGATTCCTCTCCATCACTCAAGGGGCGGGTCCTGGTTTGGTCTATGAAAACACCTTCATTGTAATGGATCCTGTGGTTTGTCTCGATCATGCAATGCGTTTCGATATCTTGTCTTGTCCTGTTTGCCAAATCATCATAATAAGAAGATTTTTCCATGTCACCATAAATGTCTTTCATTAAAAGAGCGAGAGACTTCAATGCCTGGAAGGCGCAGATGTTTGTTCCCGTATGCCAGTCCGCATATGTTTCACCATCTGAAAGATACCGCGTGGTGAAGAGATATTTGGCCGCATCCACCCTGTCAGCCAACATGGTTATGACAAGGGATTCAAAGAATGCCCGCATATTCC
>CAZFWQ010000005.1:7515-30055 GCA_964522755.1 uncultured Oscillospiraceae bacterium
TCAAGGAAAAATGTTTTGTCTCCCGTATTCCCGTAATAGATTCCTGAATAGATGAGGGCGGTCAGAGATACTGACAGCGAGTGGGACACCCCTCCCGCCAGCAGATGTCCAGGGTGACGGACGCCGTATTCGGCAAACCACAGGATCGCCTTCCTGAACAAGTTTACGTCGAACATCCCCACAGGCAGGATACTGTAATACATATCCTTGATCCAAATCGCGAAATGGGAAGTATTGGTTCCCCAATTCGACCCGGATATTCTATCGTCCTTGTCCATGGATACGGCTTGAAAGCTGGACAGGATATTTCGTTCAAGGAACTCGCCATAAATGGCGTCATCCTCCACTTCCAGTCTGCCAAGCATTCCGCGATAATACTGCAGTGTTTCGATCATCCAATGGACGGATCCTTTTTCATTCACCTGTTTTACAAATCCATCTCCCGGCGCATAGATGGCAACCGGCACATAGAGGCTTTGCCCAGCCTGAAGCGTCTTGCGGACTTCGAAGCAGTCGGTACCCCCATCAAGGAGTGAAAGCTCGAAATCATCTCCCCTGTAGGAGCACCAGATCTTCGGGGCATCCAGTCGCGCCTTGTCCTGGAAAAGCTGAGGAAGAGCAACATTCACTGCCAGCTCATCTATTGAAATATTCTGGATATGGACGGCATAGACGGTTCCGCGCGGCCGCTCCAACCCATCGGCAGATATGGGCGTGCAGGCAATGTATGAAACAGACAGACCCATTCCTTGTGCTTCAGTGATGGGGATGATGTTGTCGATGAAGCCGGATTTTGATTCGAAATCGGCAGGATTCCAGGCCTGCCCGTTTGCGGTGATGCCGAACTGGTAAGGTCCGAATTCGGCAAAATCCTTGTGCAGCCAGACTCCGGCCCATCCTTCCGGCTTTTCATTTGCCCTGTAGGTGTCTCGAAAAATCGTCAGGTTCTTTATTGCACCATTGACATCCATATTGGCCAGGACCTTGTTGTTGGAAATATCGAAGGTGATATCGGCTGCATTATCATCGTTTCGCATGTGGGACAACTTGTTGCCGAATGTAAACCCGTGAGGGGTTCTTTGGAAATAGAACCGTTCCGACCAGTTCATGCCAAGAATTTCATGGATGGATACGTAGTCTTTCATGGGATATGTCCTCCCTTTTGCCATTCATAACCATAACGAAAAGGCCTGTCAATGTCAAGGATACCAAGAATCCGAATGATAGGATCCGCATGATAAAATCCGCATGACAAAGTATGATAAGATCCGAATGACTAAATCTGTTATCAAAGTCGATTAAAATCCGTACAACAAAGTCTAATAAAATCCGTACAATAAAATCCGTATATTTTCATATTGAATAGTTTATAGTATGAATAGATAGAAAAAAGGAGCGTGTCATATGTTTCGAAACTTCACTTTGGACAAAGTCATTCTATCGGATGCTCATTTCGCCGTACGCAGAGGATTGGTCAGGAAGTACATTCTGGAATTTGATTTGGACAGGCTCATGCATACGTTCAGGAAGAATGCGGGGTTGGAAACGCATGCGGTTCCACTTGGCGGATGGGAAGAAGAGACGTGCGGCCTGCGGGGGCACTTTGTCGGCCATTTCCTGTCTTCCTGCTCCAAGTTCGCACAGGCGGACAAAGACGAACGGATGAAAGGGGTTGCGAGCGAGATTGTCCGCATCATGGCCATGTGCGCGCAAGCCAATGGCTACTTGAGCGCTTTTGGCGAAGACACCCTTGATATCCTTGAAAGCGAGGAAGACAGAAACGTCTGGGCTCCCTACTATACATTGCATAAAATTCTTCAGGGACTGATTGATGCCTATCGCTGCGTTGGAAACAACGATGCCTTGAAATTGGCCGTGAATCTTGCAATGTATATCCTTGGGCGTTTTCAAAAGTTGTCATTCTGGAAAATCGACGGCATATTGCGGTGCACGAAGGTGAATCCCGTCAATGAGTTTGGCGGAATCGGCGACGCTTTTTACAGTTTGCATGAAATAACCAAAAAACCTGAAATTCTTGCGTTGGCTCAATTGTTCGACCGGGACTATTTTCTTGGCAAGATGGCTGCCGGCATGGATGTACTGGAGAATCTGCATGCCAATACCCATCTTCCAATGGTCATTGCAGCCATGCATCGCTTCAATGTGACGGGAGAAGACAAGTATAAAGCGGCCTCCCTGCACTTCCATGATTTTTTGGAGGGCAGGACCTTCGCCAACGGCAACAGCAGTTCGAAGGCCACCGCATGCATCAAGGGACATGTTTCTGAAAAATCGGAGCACTGGGGTCCTTGTGGTGATTTGCATGACGCCTTGACCGGAGGGGAAAGTGAAAGCTGCTGCGCGCACAATACGGAAAAGATCCTGCAGCAATTGTTTGAATGGTCCGGAGATATCCGGTACCTGGATGAAATAGAATGCTTGAAGTACAATTCGGTGTTGAATAGTGCCAGCCGTACAAGCGGCCTGTCTCAATACCATCAGCCCATGGGTCGGGATGTCAGAAAAAAGTTCAGCCGTCCATATGAAGACTTCTGGTGCTGCACAGGTTCTGGAATCGAAGCAATGTGTGAGATCCAGAAGAACATTTGGTTTTGGGCAAAGGACATTATCCTGATGAACATGTTTGTCTCTTCTACGGTTGCTTGGGACGAATTGGGTGTGGTGATTGAACAAGAGACGGATTTTCCAGACAATCCCTTTTCTCGGTTGAAGATTGGCGTTCGTCAACCGACCGCATTCATTTTGATGTTGAAAGCTTCTGCCATCAAAACGGTACGAGTCAATGGGTTTGTGACGGCACTACAGGAAAAGGACGGATTTGTTGCCTTGAATCGCGTTTTCCATAATGGAGATGAGATCGGAATTGACATCCAGGCCGGATTGGCTTATGTTCCATTGAAAGGCAGCCAGGCTCTTGAAGCGGTCATGTATGGGAAAGTGCTGCTTGCGGCCGTAGAAAATGGCAATGCCATTGATACAGTTGCATCAAACGGCAATGTCATTGATACAGCTATAAAAAATAATATTGTTCCGGATGGAGCCATCCCTTCCGACTGTGGAATCATGTCGCATGACATGGTCCGGGGACCTCATTCGGAATTGGAGTTTATTCCAACGGATGTGCGGAAAGGGCAAATCAGGCATATCCCCCTGTTTCGCGTCGAGGATGAAACCTATACGGTTTATATGGGAAAAATGGATACTTCGAATTCCATCCCATCACATGGGGCAGTAAAAAACGGGCGAGAAGCCTATGCTCTTGCTTCGGACGAATCTTGACACAACCATGGTTGCAGTTCAGAGGTCAGAAACGCATAGTGCGCTGTTTGCGCGGGAGGCTGTCTGGTGATAGCCTCCTCTGTATCATTATGTTTCCGCATGATAATATGTCCATGTCATGATGTTGGAAAAAGTGACTTGAGAGGATGCGCCGCATGGATTCCAGGGAAAGAGTGCAAAAAGCACTGAGCCACCAAAATCCAGACAGGGTTCCCACTTTTTTCAGGAGGTCCGCACCACCCGGAGGCGAATTATCCGTTGAGAAAATGGAGTACGTCAAGGGGATGATTGATATTGCCGACTATCTGAATTTGAATGAACCGGTTTGGGTTCAAAAAAAAGAGGATGGCATATATTATGATGAACTGGGTATCGGAAGAAAATTCACGGGTTTATACTGGGAGACAGTCTATTATCCGTTGGCAAATATCGAATCATGCGAAGAACTGAAGGAGTACCCATGGCCAAACCTTACAAATGGGAAACGTGTTGATGGGATACGAAAACAGGCATTGGAAAAGATGAATCAAGGCAAGGCAATCCCTGTAATGGGTTCCTGGGGCGGTTCAACCGGGATTTTTGAATTATCGTGGTATATGAGGGGTCTGGAGAACTTTCTAATTGACATGATGACGGACATTCCTTTTGCTGAAGCATTGCTGGATATTCAATTGGCCATGCACAAATCGCGTTGGAAAATGATCCTGGAAGAGGTTGGAGATCTATCTGATATGGTTTGCATAGGCGATGACATGGCCACACAAGCCACACTGCTTGTTTCACCCGAAAAATATCGGTCGTTGATTAAGCCGCGGCAAAAAGATATGATAGATTTCATCAGGAAATATACGAAGGCAAAAATCTATTATCATTCATGCGGCGCGATTACCCCGTTGATAGAAGATTTGCTTGATATCGGGGTCGATATCCTGGATCCTGTTCAACCTTTGGCTATGGATACCAGATACCTCAAAGATAAATACGGCAGGCAACTCACTTTTTATGGCGGAGTTGATGTTCAGCATGTATTGCCATTTGGCACCCCTGAAGAAGTAAGGGATGAAGTGTTCAAGCGTTTTGACGAGATGGGAAAAGACGGAGGCCTTATCCTGGGCCCGTCACACTGGCTGCAAGTAGATGTGCCATGGGAGAACATCCATGCCATGTATGAAGCAATACACGAATGCCGTTACTGAGGCAATGCACGAATTCCGTTACTGAGGCAACGCGCGAATGCCGTTACTGAGGCAATGCACGAACGCCGTTACTGAGGCAACGCGGGAATGTCGTTACTGAGGCAATACACGAATTCCGTTACTGAGGCAACGCGCGAATGCCGTAGTTGGGGCATTATCTGCACATTGCCAGCCAAAGGAGGCTTGTATCATGTCAACCTACGCATCCCTGCTTGAATACCTCTCATCCCTGCCCGTCATCGATTCGCATGAGCATCTGCCAAGTGAAAAGGAACGACTGGCACAGGAGGTGGATTTCTCCCTCCTGTTCAGCCATTATTGCCGTGACGATCTTGCGGCTGCCGGAATGACCGAAATGCAGCAGGAGAAGATCTTTGATCCCGGCAAGGCATCCGTTCAGGAAAAGTGGCAGCTCCTCGAACCCTTGCTGCGCCGCACTCAGACCTCCGGCTATATGCGTGCAGCATATCTCGCCATGGACAGATTCTACGGCATGGCATCCGTCGAGACGCTGGAAGATGCGGAAGAACTGACCCGGCGCGTCAAGGCGGCAAACAAGCCGGGTTTGTATTCGCATGCTTTGAAGGATGTCTGCAATATCCGCCGCTCCATGAACTTTGAAGAAGAACCGGTCGACAGGCAATTCTTCAACTCCGTGAAATATGTCAGCGGCTATGCCATGGTTCGCCACATGAACGGCATCATGGCCTATGAAAAGGAATGGAACAAGTCCATGCCTTCGCTTGCGCGATATGTGCAGGGCATGCAGGAAGCGCTGCAGGCCGCGGCCCGCATGGGGGTCAAGGGATTCAAGCTCAGCCAGGCGTACATGCGTCCGCTGGATTTTGAAGCGACGACCGCCCATGAGGCGGAACTGGTCTACAACCGTATCTTCAATGAGAGCAAAAGCTGGGATCCCTGCGCCTTGGGCTTCACGGAAACCAAACCGCTTGAGGACTACCTGACCCGCCTTATTGTGGAGTCCGCTGAAGATCTCAACCTGCCGGTCGTCATCCATGTCGGGTTCCAGACCGCCCGCCACATGAAGCTGGATGACGCACGACCCCATCGTTTGTGGGAGATGTTCCGCCGATACAGGAACGTCCGTTTCTCCATGCTGCACGGTGGCCTTCCCTGGGTGGATGAAGGGGCGGTGATGGCGCGACAGCTTCCGAACCTTACCATCGACATGGGCTGGATGCACATCATGTGCCCTGAAATGGCTGTTCAGGCACTCAAGTACTATTTCGACATGGTGCCGATGAACAAGGTGCTCGGTTTTGGCGGAGACTATTCGGTGGTGGAAAAAGTGTACGGTCATCTTCAGATTGCCAGGGAAAACATGGCCCTCGCGCTTTCAGACAGGGTAGACCAAAACCGGATGACCATGAAACAGGCCAGGCAATGGGGAAGGGCCTTGCTTCATGATACGGCGGACGATTTCTACGGATTGGGTTTCGGACCGCTGGAGCTGTGAGGGCTGTCAGCCATTGGCGCCGTAACGGCTTTGGGCTGTTTGACCCATAAGGGTTTCGGACCGCTGGGGCCGCAATAGCTTCGAGCTGTTTGACCCATAAGGGTTTCGGACTGCTGGCACCGTAGGGGCTGCCGGCTATTGGAGCCGTATGTGCCATCACATTGCCATCCATTCTTACGGCAGTGCGAAAGGAATGCATTCATGAATCATAAGAAACCCATGTCAGTCAAACTTGAGGATATCACTCCTGAAGGAGAATTGCTGCGTCGTTCCGAATTGAACTTCCTGCGGCTCCATGCTGAAAAATTTCGTTTCCCCACGTTGAAGACTGCGGTTCCGCAGGCACCGGGAGATTCGATCGGCAGAGTCATCCTTGCCTTGACACTGCTCTCCCGCGTTCTTCATAAAAAGCCGGAACATTTGGATGAAATGATTTCAAGGCTTCCTGAAATGTTGAACGAAAATGGATATGTGAGTATCATTCCCAGCCATCCTGCAGGGATTTTCTGCGAGCAGGAATTAGCGGGACACAACGCCCTTCTGCGGGGCTTGTGCGAGTATTTCACACTAACGGGAGATGCACGCATTCATCGTGTCATCCAGTCAATTGTCACCGGTTTGATCATCCCGTCCGCCGAGGCCTTGGCAGAATACCCAGCCGTTGATCCGGACATGATCATCAATGGCGAACAGGTTGCGCTGGTAAGCCTGACCAGCGGAAAATGGCGGCTTTCCACCGATATCGCATGCATCTTCCTCGTGCTTGACGGGATGACCCATGCTTATCAGGTTGTACAATGCATGGACTGAAAATTATGCAAATTACAACTGGTTCGGACGTCCGGAATGGACTGAGCCATGTGCGGTGATTGACTCATTCCTGCTGACGGCGAATCTTTTGAGGGTGACAGGCAAAATCGATTATCTTGAGGATGCGCACCTGATTTTTCATAATGCCTTTTTGGCAGGGCAGAGGCCGAGTGGCAGTTTTGGCTGCGACATATGTTCGGGAGTATGCGGAAATGTCTTTCTAAAGCCGCATCCGGGTATTTTCGAAGCCGACTGCTGCTGCACGATGCGTGGCGGAGAGTGTTTGGCAAGAGCTGCCGGGTTCACCTGCCTGACTGACAATCATGAGGTATTTTTCCCGTTTTACAGCGACAGCACGGCAACGCTTCATTTTGATGACGGGTTTGTTGTTTTGCAGCAATCATCAGGATACCCTTATGAAGGGAGAATCCGTCTGCATATCCTGGAATCGACCTCCGACGCGGTAAAAAAACTGAGCTTCTTCATGCCCTCCTGGATTGATCACGATAGTGTCAAAGTGATCATCAATGGTGAAGTGGGGCTGTTTGCAATAGACAATTCATTCCTTGCATTGGATAGAGTTTTGAGCGGGAATGATACGATGCTCATTCTGTTTGAAATCCAGTTCCGTTCTGTGGAAGCCATGAGTCACAACAAAATGCCGAAGTATCATAAATTCCTTTATGGGCCTGTGGTTTTAGGCGCCAATGTCAACCACGAGGTCTGCATGGACGAGTCGGATGAGTTCAAGCCATTGGGCATGGGACGGTTTTTGGATGTGAGAAATGGAGAAATGCTTGAACCTGTCAACGACATGACGCAATTGCATGAGGAAGAGGCGAAAATGTTCTGCAGGCAGATTCTATTCATGAATTCTCCAAAGGTTACCATCTGCTGAAAAGGAAGTTGTGGTGGATTGTGCCAGACATGACTCTTATGTTTCCGGACCAGCAAGGTGGCACGGGAAATCGGGAGTTGAGTTTTTGCACTTCGATATACCAAAATTATGATACAATATGCATATGTAAAGCCATTATCCCGGAGGTGTGTGCCATGCCGACAATACGACCGAGTTCTGATCTGCGGAACAATTATAATGAGATATCCACATTTTGTCACGCTAATGCCGAACCAGTGTATATTACAAAAAATGGGAAAGGAGATTTGGCAGTTTTAAGCATTGAGGCATTTGAAAAACTCGCCGGGAGATTTGAGCTAAGAAAATTACTGGCGGAAGGAATCGACGATGTGGAAAAAGGACGAAAAGTCCCTGTTGATGATGCGTTCCAAAAAATCAGGCAGGGGTTGAAGAAATGATTGCTTTTCGCGTATATGTTTCTAATGCCGCATATAAGGACATATGCGAAACAGTAACCTATATTGCCAATGAACTTTTGGAACCACATACTGCAAACCGGTTGCTGGATACATTGCAAGACGCGATAAACAGTTTGTCGGAAAATCCTCATCGGCACAAGTTGGTTGATCGGGCAGATGTCTTTGATCATCCCATTCGCATGTTTACCGTTGAAAACTACATCATTTTTTATCTGATCAATGAAAACGAAAAAAGTGTCGACATCTTAAGAGTTCTATATGGCCGACGCGACTGGACTTATCTGTTCCGATGATCGACGTGACTGGATTTGTCTTTTTTTATGGCGAGGTGACTGGACTTATCTCTTCTGAAAAAGTTTTTGACAAGGAAGGCAAGCATTCTTTCAAATGGCAGCACGAAGAGGAGAAGAACATGATGGAATTCAATGGTTTGTCCATGGGACTCGGCAATCTGTCCCGCATATCGAAAGCGGTCACAAGGAGCATCACGGCAGAAAATCCCACCGGTGAAAAAGGCGGAGGCGCACGGGCGGAGGCAGGGGCTGATAGTGCCTCCAGGGAACTTGGCAGAGGTTGGAAATGCTCTCCATGCAGGAACGTGCTGCCCGGTGAAACGCTCCTGCTCGCGGATATCTGCGGCATGGGCGCGATACAGAGCCTGTGGTTCGCCGGCAACATCGTCAACCGGGATATGATACTGCGCATGTATTGGGATGGAAGCGAAGTTCCAGCGGTGGAATGCCCGTTGGGCGACTTCTTCGGTGTTCATTTTCCCATGCAGGACAATAAGAATCCCTGCGGTGGCCCTGCAGTTCATATAAACAGCCTGCCGGTAGCCGTCAATCCCAATCGCGCGCTCAATTGCTTTTGGGAGATGCCGTTTTTTTCCCAGGCACGCATCACCATCGAGAACAGGCATCCGGTCAATACCGTATATTGCTTTTATCAGATCAACTACACGCTGACAGAGGTGCCTGCGGGCAGCGCGTATTTTCATGCCCAGTTCCGCCGCACGAACCCCGTGCCCTACAAGGAACCCTATACGATTCTTGATGGTCTGGAAGATACCGGCCATTATGTTGGAACGAGCATGGGCTGGAGCATCAACAACAACGGCTGGTGGGGTGAAGGAGAGATCAAGTTCTACATGGATGGTGACGGCGAGTATCCCACCCTCTGCGGCACCGGCACGGAGGATTACTTCGGCGGGGCGTTCGACTGGGAGGTTGACGGCCATTACGTCCCTTATTCCACGGCATTCTGCGGCATGCACCAGGTAATAAAGCCCGATGGGTTGTACAACAGCCAGCATCGCCACTGCATGTATCGCTGGCACATCATGGACCCCATCCGTTTCGAGCGGGACCTCAAGGTAACCATCCAGTCTCTTGGCTGGTCCACCGACGGAACCTTTATGCCGGGCATGCATGACATCTGTTCAACGGCCTTCTGGTATTCGCTCAAACCTGGCGCTCCTGCCATAAGACTGCCGGAACGGGAGTTCCTGAGGATCATCTAGATCACTGAAGAAGGCACACAAAGTGACGGACAGGAACAGCCTTTTGAAAAACATAAACGTCATGATAGCATGATAATATGGAAGCCTGGAGGGACCATTCCATGAATTCAATCGACCTCGTATCGAAAACCATCAAAGGCATGAATCCGGGACGCACACCTGTTTACGGCTGGGTTTCGGCAAATCTGAAAGAAGTTCTGGACAAGGCTTACGGTTCAGTGGCAGCCTTTGAAGATCATTACGAATTCGACATGGCGCATATTTTCGGCGGTCCGGGCCCTTTCGGGGACGCCGAGCTGGAACCTATTCGCCAAAGGGATGGGGAAGTGACGCCCGAAGCCTTTCTGGAAGTTCCCCTCAGGTCAGCGGATCGGATGGAGGACTATGCGGACGTCGTTGCGGCACTGAAACACCACCGTGGCGATCGGCAGCGGTTCTGCTACCTGCAGACGAACGGCATCTTCGAATGTCTCAATGGCGCATTCGGCATCGAGGACCATCTTTGCTGGCTGGCATTGTATCCGGCTGAGTTGAAAGAGGTCTATCACAGGCAGGCTCTCTGGAATCGGCGGTTTGCCGAGAACGCCATGGACCTCGGCGTGGACATGGTTCATGTTTCCGATGACTGGGGCGGGCAGAACAGCCTGCTTTTCAGCAAAAAGATGTGGAGTGAGATGATCCGCCCGAACCATAAAATTACTTGTGATGCCGTGAAGGCGCGCGGCAAATTTCTGAGCCTTCATTCGGACGGACATGTGATGCCCCTGATGGACGACATCATTGAACTGGGTTATGAGGTTTTCCACCCCTGGCAGGAAACCGCCAACATGCCATACGATACGTATCTTGACCGTTACAGCGACAAACTGGCAATCCTCGGTGGGTTGTGCGTGCAGTCAACCATTGGTTTCGGGAATATCGGCAGGCTGGAATCTGAAATCCGCCGCGTATTCGCCCTGCTCAAGGGAAAACGGTGGATGTTCTGCACAACGCATTTCGTTCAGGAACACTGCTCATTGGAGGAACTCGTATTCGCATTTGATCTGGCTGTGAAACTGGCGAGGGATTGAGCCGTATTTGGGAATCTGGAATCCGGTAATCTGGAATGCGGTGGTTGATTTGATTGCGGGGAATGGCACGACATTTTTCGCATACTCATTGAAAGGTGTTATATGGAACATGCGGAAGCCTTCAAGACGATATTCCACAAGGTCGATTTCTGTGTAGTCGGCGGCGGCCTGGCAGGCATGTTCGCCGCCATATCGGCTGCAAGGCGCGGTTTGAAAGTCGCGCTCATGCATGACAGGCCCGTTCTCGGAGGGAATGCCTCTTCGGAAGTACGGATGTGGGTTGGCGGTGCACATGGAAAAAACAATAAGGAAACCGGAATCCTTGAGGAGATTTCCCTCGAGAACCTCTATCGGAATCCTTACAAGGTATATTCCATCTGGGACAGCATTCTATACGGTACTGCCATGATGGAGCCCAATCTTTTACTTTTGCTGAACTGTTCCTGCAACGATGCCGTGATGGACGGACAGCGGATTCATTCCGTCAAAGGCTGGCAGCTGACCACCCAAACCTGGCATGTTGTCGAAGCGGGACTTTTCGCCGACTGTTCGGGAGACAGCATACTGGCTCCCCTGACAGGCGCTGAATTTCGCTGGGGAAGGGAAGCGCGTTCGGAATTTGACGAAGACATCGCCCCGGAAGAGGCCGATGCCAAAACCATGGGGCTCAGCTGCCTGATGCAGGCCAGGGAAACGACAGGCGGAAGGACATTCATTCCGCCCGACTGGGCCAACAAATACAATCATGAAGACTTTCCATACCGGATGCCGAACATGAAGAGCGTGACCGAGAACTTCTGGTACATGGAACTGGGCGGAATCCAGGACACCATCCATGATTCAGAGGAAATCCGGGATGAACTTCTCAAGGTGGCCTTTGGCGTGTGGGACTACATCAAGAACAGCGGCGACTGCGATGCGGACAACTGGGAACTGGACTGGGTCGGATTCCTTCCGGGCAAACGTGAGAGCAGGCGATATGTCGGAGACCACATCATGACCCAGAACGATGTCCGGGCCGAGGGACGCTTTGAAGACATCGTGGCATATGGCGGCTGGTCAATGGACGATCACCACCCTGAAGGGTTCAAGTACCCGGGAAGCCCAACCATCTATCATCCGGCCCCTTCGCCATATGGCATCGCATACCGCTGCCTGTATTCGAAAAACATCTCGAACCTGCTGTTCGCGGGACGCAATCTGAGTGCGACCCATACCGCCATGAGTTCCACGCGGCTCATGGCCACCTGCGCGCTGATGGGACAGGCCATTGGAACGGCGGCATCTCTCGCAATCGGCGAAAACATGACGCCAAGAGAGGTTTATTTGCATCGCATCAATGAACTGAAGCAGGCGCTCATGGAAGATGATTGCCATTTGCCCTGGAATGCCCGCAGGATGCCCGAATTGACGGCATCTGCCAGGCTGACCACGTCCGAGGGAGACGGAGAACCCTTGAGGGATGGCATCGACAGGCCGACAGGAAATGTGGACCATGGCTGGAAAGCCGCCCCCGGTGCATGGGTTCAGTATGAGCTTGAAGATGCTTCGCCAGTACGGCAAATCCGAATCGTCTTTGACAGCGATCTGGAGCGCGAAACCATCTCCACAAGATATGTCGCGCACTTGTCACAGATGGGGTGCAATATTTTTCTGGACATGGATCCCGGCACCATGCCCCAGACCCTTGTGAAGGCCTTTCGCGTGGAAGGCCTGGATTCATCTGGAAACTGGTTCATCATTTCGCAGATGGAAAACAACCATCAAAGGCTTGTCCGGATCACTACGTCAGTGACTGTGAAGGCCGTTCGCCTGATTCCCGAAAAAACCTGGGGTTCGGACAGCATTCATCTGTTTGCATTTGATGTCAGGTAGGATAAAGAATTGCGAAGAGGATTCTTCAAGGACAATGAGATGCATCTTTTCCTGATCGTCTGAGGGTCAATGTGCACGCATATCCCCCCGATATTCCCGGCAGGCTTCCACCATCGAGAGATAGCCGGAAATCGGGACATAATCAGGAATGGAGTTACCGGAACCCAAGGCAAATCCACCATGGCCATTGGATGCATCCATGACATCGCGCACCAATGTCCTGACCTCCGATTCAGATTTCTGACAGAGGTTGTCCATGTCGATCCCTCCAAAATTGCCGATTCGATCGCCGTAGCAATCAAACCATGTTGTGAAGGGGGCAATCTGGTCTTCATTGGAATGCTTGGCATCAATGCCCACAAAGCTGATCAAGTCTTCCATCACATCGAAAATAGCGCCGCAGGAATGCAGGAGAAACGGTTTTCCATAAGAATGGACCAGGTCCACTATCCGTTTGTACTGGGGAAGAATATGTTGCCTGATATCGGAGGCAGATAGCAGTGTCGTTGATTTGAATCCAAGATCGTCACCAAAGCGGAGCACGCAAAAATCATCCGCATATCGTTTCATGAATGATGTCCAAATGGCCAGACTGACATCACCCATCCGTTTGAAGAGATCCGCATACAGATCTGGATCGTCAACAGCAAGATAACACAGGTCTGTGTAGCCCACAAGGTCCTGTACACATTCAAAAATGCCGTTTCCAACGCCTCCAATCGCCTTCATGCCTTGCGGCATTACCAGATGAAGCGCATCAAAATTCTTCGCAAATGCAGTGAAGTACATTTCAGGAATTTCTTTCCATGGGTATCGTTCGAAATCGGCACGGTCTCTGATTACGCCTTGTATGTGCCTGCCCAGCGCTCCGCTGCCAGGCATGGCTGGTCCGATGCATTGCTCAAACGTGATCGTATCATAGCCCATGCTTCTGAAAAAATCCGCATAATGTCGCATGAAATTGCACTTGTCGTCAAAATCACCGTGGAATTGACTGCCAAAGGATTGACCTGTTATTCGTTCCATGATGCCGATACTGATGCCATGCTCATATAGGGGAATGCGTGGCGCAACCTTGTTTCTGGCGGCCAATACTATGTTCTGATAATCCGGCGTGAACTGATTCATGTTTTTTCCTCTTTTCATATCCCTGTCTTCCGGTTACAGCCTGTTGAATTCATCATAGCCGGCCAGTACATTGGCCAACGGGGTTATGGTCTCCCAAGAGCATTGTGCGATGAGCCCCGATCTTTTCCCTCCCAGCATTGCCCGTCCAATTCTGCGGACGCTTGCCCGTACATCTTCCTCACTGCCGAATGGAAGGATATGCTGTCTGTCCAATTCACCCCAGAAAGTAATCCTGTCGGTATATTTCGCTCCGAGTTTTTCTATATCCATGCAGAACAACTGTGAGTTATAGGCATCGACGCCGACTTCAATCAGGTCGTCATAAATGGCTTCCGTATGCCCGTCGGAATGGAAAAAGACAAACTTGCCACTGGCATGGATGATGTCGCAGTATTCCTTGTACATCGGTTTGAAATGCTTTCTCCATGTGGCGGGGGAGATCAGCAGGCTTTGCTGGGATCCCCAGTCGTCCATGAAACTTATCGCATCGACTGCCTGAGTGGACATCTGGCGGATTTCACGCAGATTGAATTCGTGCAGCATCTCTTTCATTTTCAGGAAGATTGGGTCCTCTGTGGCGATGTCGATAAACAGCTCCTGGCTTCCTCTGAGGAATTGCATGCGTTCGAAGGGTCTCACATAAGTGCCGCCGATGACGAATTTGTCTGTTTGTCGATATGCATCAGTTTGACCTGAATAGTCCGCATCGTCCAGCATTTCCCATGGCAGGCGGTAACTGTCCAGATCATCCATGGATTTGATGATGGGGTTTTTCACTTCACCGGCCACGCCGTCTTCCATCACGCTCCATTGCGCGCCAAACTCATCAGTATAGTTGCCGATGCGGTATGCTTCGCCCCGGGTATATCCGGACTTGCCATAATGGATGCCGGAGGGATGTGTTAGATCCGTGGGGAACTGTTCAAGGAATTGGTCCAATTCTTTTTTCCTATGCAGGTAAATATAGGGAACCATCCATAAATCGCGTGGCAAACGTTCGACCTGTTCATGCAGAAGGGTTTTGGTGAAAAGTGATCTTCCCGTCATGGTCCCTCCGATATCCTGTTGATTCACCAGCTATCCTGCAGAACTGCGGATATGGCGGTATGCAATCCCAAGTCTGCTGCACTGCGCTGTCTTACCCTTTCAATGAGCCAATCATGATCCCGCTGACGAAATATTTCTGTATGAATGGATAAATGCACATGATCGGTACGATGGATGTGATGATGGTGGAATACTTTATCAGCGGCTTGTAAATATCCAGCGAATTGCCTGCATTGGCAATGGAGGTGATTTTGTTCGTGTCGTTTTGGATCAGGATTTCACGAAGCACCAGTTGGAGCGGGTATAGCTTGCGTTCGCGCAGAAAAATCATGGCGGTGAACCATGAATTCCAGTGGCCCACTGAATAGAGCAGGACCATGACTGCTACGACAGCCTTGGAAACCGGGATGACGATGCGAAACAGGATGGTGAAATCATTCGCGCCATCAATCCTTGCGGATTCTTCAAGACTTGGCGGGATTTCACTGAAGGCGGTACGCATGATGATGAGGTTGAAGGCGGATATGGCCGGAGGCAGGATGAGTGCCCAAGGGGTGTCTACCATGCCGAGTCCCCTGACCAGGATGTAAAAGGGGATAAGCCCGCCATTGAAAAACATGGTAAAGGTAATCATGAGTATCACGAATCTGCTGAAGGCGAAGCCCTTTCTGGAACACACATAGGCACCCATCGATGTCAGCAGGATATTCAATGCCGTGCCGGCAGTGACGTAAAAAAGCGTATTCCGAAATCCATTTGTGATGTTGGGATTTCTCACAACCAGCTCATAGCCTTTCAGGGTAAACCCTTTCGGCCACAGCAAGAGGCCCTGGCTTCTGAGCAGCAGGACGGGATCGCTGACTGAAGCGCTCAGGACGTGAATGAACGGTGCAAGGCATATGAATGAAAGCCCCAAAAGGAACAGGGTGTTGAGACAGAGAAAAATCCATCTGCCCAATGATATTCTGCCTACCATGGTACAATGCCCTCCCTGTTTACCATAGACTTGACTTTACAAAGATCTTGCTGAGCTTGTTTGCCATGATGAGGAGTACGAAATTGATGATGGAGTTGAAGAGCCCAACCGCAGCGCTGTAACCATAATTGGACTCCAGCAGGCCTTTCCTGTATACAAAGCTTGATATCACATCTCCAACCTCATACGTGATGGGACTGTAAAGCAGGATGATTTTTTCAAAACCCACGTTGAGCAGGTTGCCTATTCGCAATATCAGCAGGACTATGATTGTCGATGTAATGGCGGGCAGCGTGATATGCCAGGTTTGCCTCAGCCTGCCCGCCCCGTCTATCACGGCGGCTTCATATTGTTCATGATCAACGGCCGTGATGGCGGCAAGATAGATGATGCTGCCGAATCCGATATTCTGCCAGATGTTCGACGAAACAAAGATTGACCTGAAATACTGAGGCTTTCCAAGAAGATTTGTCCTTGCGACGCCGAAATTCACCAGAATATCGCTGATGAATCCTTTCGGAAGGCAAAAATCAATCAGGATGCCAGCTACGACAACCAAGGAGATGAAGTATGGCATGTATGTGATGGTTTGCACCGTTCGCTTGAAGACCTTGTTTTTTACTTCGTTCATCAGCAGCGCCAGCAGAATGGGTGCTGGAAATGCGAATATCAAATCATATAGACTGATTAGTACCGTGTTGCCAAGAAGGCGGAAGAAATAATAACTGTTGAAGAAATCCTTGAAGTTTTTAAGTCCGATGAATGCGCTGCCAAATACGCCTTTGCCGGGACTGTACTGTTGAAACGCAATGACAACACCATACATCGGCAAGTACGCAAATATGAAGAAATAGAGGATAACGGGAATTGACATGATGTAAAGATATTTGCTCATTTCCATGCTTTTCCTGAAGGTTTTCCATGTATCTCCAGGCAGCTTCGTATTTTTTCCAAAACGCCTGTTCTGAGAAGCATGTTCCATTTCACGCATGCAGTCCACCGCCCTTTTTGAAGAATGTGGCAAGACATGGATAGTAGCCAACAGGTCGTTCCGATGATTGAGTTCAGTATGAACAACGCCATGGCGTTTTTTTTTCATGACAATCATGAATGGCCATAACGGGACATATCCCAAGAATTGCTCCCGGGATATGTCCCGCCCCGGCTGAGGTTCAGCAAGCGCGTTTCAGGCACTTGCTCAGCGTTTGTAGTATCTGTCCAGTGCAGTTTGCTGCACGGCAATGGCTTCGTCGATCTTCATCGACTTGATTTTTTCGACAAATTGGTCGAAGGTACCAATGTCTTCAACACCCATGACATACTTCGTGCAGGTTTCAGTAACATATGTCGTGACATCGTTCATGATGTTGGCATTGGTAGTGGCTTCGTCTGCCGTAAGTGAAACCATCGGAATGACATATGCCGTATCGGCTTTGTTCCATGTCGGCTCGCAGGCAAGTTCGTCTGCTGTCCATGCAACGTCATCCCTTGATATTTCGCGCTGCATCGGGCCGTCATGCATGACATAGCGGAACTCGGCTTCAGCCATGTTCAGACCGTCCGGATTTTTTGTCAGGAGTTCGGTGGGTTCCCATTTGTCGCCTTTTTTCACATAAGATTCGTCACCGACGCCATAGTTCAACAAAAGGTGATTTTCGTCACTGTAAAGATTGTCCAGCCATTTCACGGCTTCAACCGCATACTTAGATTTGGCTGAAACGGATGTCCATTCATTTCGGATATTATAGTTGGTCTGACGAAGATGGGCAACATCTCCGACCTTTTGCACCGGATTCGGAACACCGACCTGACGATATTTGTCCTTGTCCTCGGCGAGGCCGTTGTTGAATTTCAGAACCCAGAATCCGTCAAACCATGCGCCAGCCTGCTTGGTATATTTGAGCTGGTCCATGGAAGCGGCGTCGCGGGTAGCGAAGTCCTTGTCGATCAGGCCGGCTTTGTACCATTTGGCCATCATGGTGATGAAATCCTTGAAACCTGGTTCAATCGGACCGTACTTGATCTTCTGGTCAACCTGATAAAAACCCTTGCCGACATTGTAGCCTGAGATGAAGCTGTCGCACCAGTCAAAAAGCTCCTTGGGCAGCAATAAGGCTGAAGCAGTACCTTTTACTTCCTTGATTTTTGTCAGCATGTTGAACCAGTCATCATACGTGACAGGGGTCGGCAAACCGAGTTCATCCAACCAGTCCTGGCGGGCGGTCATGCCCATCCATGCACCTTGGACCTTGGTCTCGACCATGGCAAATCCCCAAATATTGCCGGCATCCGTGCGGGAGTCTCTTTTGAAATCCGGTGTGGAATTGATAAGTTTGGGGTACCATACGCCGTACTTGTCGAGATAATCATTCAGTTTGAGATAGGCGCCATCGGCAATGGCCTTGTCTCCGCCTCCCGGATAAATGTAGGAAGCATCGGGAGCAAAGATGATATCCGCCATATCGCCTGAATTGATCATCAGGCTGAATTGTTCCGCGTTACCGTGTTGAAATTTGATGTGAACATTTGTCTGCTTCTCAAGAACAGGCCATACGGATGCTTCATTGAAATCGGTGATGAACTTCAATACGTTTGCCGGGGCAGGCCAGAATGCAGTCAGGGTGATCAGCTCCTTGGATATGGGCAGCACCCCTGTGTTTACCGGGGCTGCCTCGCTGGATGTCGTCTCCACACTGGCGCTTGTCTCCGCCGTGGTAGTGGCTGCCGCAGTTTGGCTGGTTGATGCGGCATTATTCGAAGTTCCGCATCCGGATAATGTGCTGAGAACCATGAGCATTGCCATCATCAACAATAACAGTCTCTTTGTCTTTCTGGACATGAATTGTTTCCTCCTTTTTGAATCCCGAAATTATCGGGTGATGTTCTCATCATGCCAATAGAGGCATGTGTGTTCAATAGACAGTTTGTTCATCATAAGCAATAAATGTCGAATGTCAGAATCTGATTATACGGTTTATTTTGGCTATGTCATTGGCGTTTTATGTTTCATGATCATTATCTTACTTTTTACAACAGAATCCTTGAGAAAAACGTGGATATGAACGGACTTGGCAGGGATTGTGATTTATGCATATTCTATAACTATATTGACAATCATTTGTTCGTTTTGTATAGTTGTAACAATTGTGTTTGAAGAAAAACTAGATGCATAGCGCATAATGGTAATTTCCCATCATAAGGGGCAGTGCCAGACCCATTATCCCGACAAGATTGCGAAAGCTGTTTTCAGTTTTCACAGATTCATAAACATTTGAGTGGAGTGTGTCATGAGAATATTCCGCAAGGTAAACAATTCCAACTTTCTGCTGTTTGCACTATTATACATTATTCCCATCGTCATCATGGCAAGTGTGTTTTTTAATGCCAACCATGCAGCCTCCGAGAAGGCGGAGCAAAACTTTACCGCTGCCCTGCAGCAAGTCAAAGTATATGTTGACACGGAACTGGCCAATTCGGACCGGATTTTCGCCCAGATAACCCTGATGACAAATATTGCGTCCTTATATGCGAATGATACACATATGAACGAGAGGCAACTGGTGTTCATCCGTTCCATATTGTCTAATCTCAGGGCTTTCGAGGTAACCAACAAGAGAATAGAAAAAATATACCTGTATTTTCCGAAAATGGACTTCTTGGTGTCTGGAACAGGAACATTTGACAAACAGACAATCGGCCATTGGTTTAAGAGCATATCAGGTCTCGATAGGGAGAAAATCATCCAGTTGGTTACCGAAGGCAACGGGGCCACCTATGTACCCATCAACTATACGGACATCAAGTCGACGTCTGTTTTGCCAGAGCGGCAGGCCATGATAGCGTATGTTCGCGGGATCATGTCCGTGCAGGACGGAATTCCGCCCATGATCGTTATTGCCTTCATCAATCAGACTGAGATCTTGAATGCATATGATGGGGTTCTCCCTGCGACATACGGGAATGTTACAGCAGTCGGCTCTGATGGTCAATACCTTTTCAATACACCTTGTGGTTATCTGGAAAACCAACCGCTTAGTTTTTATACCGAACGCATTTCTTCTCCCCACCCTTTCACGTTTAGGAACAAGGGGAATCTTTACAAGATTGCAAATGTGAAATCTGATCTGGCAGATTGGCATTACATACTATCAATACCGGAACGAGTTTATCTGGCTAATGCGACCGAGACGAAACTTACGATGCTATTGATCATTTTCATATATCTGGTGACCGTCACTCTGGCAAGTTGGTACTTTTACAAATGGAACTACAAGCCTCTGCACAAAATAACCGAGTTGATTCAGAAGTTTGGCAGGAACGGCCAGAAATCAACGAATGAGTATTCCTACATTCACCAATCTGTGCAAATGATGATCAAAGACAACCAGGAGATATTTAATAAATATGAGACTCAAAAGGAAGATGCAAAGTATGGAATGATGGAGAAACTCCTAAGACCAGACAATGTCGAGGTAGTGAACCTGAATAGCCTCCTGGAGATGGGGCTTTGCTTTGACAAATCAGATTTTTACGTTTTTCTTTTTTACCCGATTCAATTCAGCAGTGAAGACTTTCGGCTTGAAGCCAAGCATTATGAATCTCGAGATTTGGTTCTGAGAGAACTCAAGCGATGTTTTGAAGATGTTGAACACGTATATGTTCAAAAGTCGGAACTCACGTATGTCTGCATCGTAAATACCGACATTGAGTTTCCCTTCATCACCGCAAGGGCACAGCAATGCTGCATCAATATCGCGTCCCCTGCTTTCGGACCGCCATTGGGCCGATACACTTTGGCATTCAGCAGAAGGCACGACAGCATGACTTCATTGAACAAGGCCTACCTTGAAGCGCTGGAAGTCAGGGAATACAAGACCTATTGGAGCAAAGACGATCTCATTCTGCATGAGGAGATGAGTTCCGGAGTCGACATCACAAGTCCATATGCCGGCGATATGGACAAGGATGTACAAATCATCAGCCATATCAAGCATCAGGAATACGAAACAGCCATTGAACTGATTAATGAGCAGATGAACAGTATCTTACTTACAACCTCCAATCCACTGGTTCTCACCAAGTGCAGGATGTTCGGCATCGTCAACCTGCTTCTGAACATCATCGGAGAGATGCGCAGCATGTATGACTTGAAGTTCATGGAAGAAACCAATGCAGCTGAGGTATTGCTGGGATGTCAGTCCCTGCAGGAACTAAAGACATGCATGAGCGATATTTTCAACCAGATGCGTGATTATATTCAACAAAAGGAGAAAGATCTTTCCGGTAGCCGCATTCGCGCCATCATGGATTTCATAAAAACAAATTATAATCGTCCCGATATGAGCATCACCTATTTGTCACAGGTTTTCAACAAAAACGAATCCTATATTTCCCGCAGTTTCAAGCGTCACGTCGGCATGGGTTTTCTTGACTATCTTCATTCACTTCGCATTATCGAGGCAAAAAGGCTTATCAAAGCTGGCAACAACATTAAGGAAGTTTCTGTTCTGACTGGCTACACAAATGAAACCACCTTGATTCGGGCTTTCAAGCGGTACGAGGGAATTACGCCCGGCAAGCTGAAAGCAACAGAGAGCCGTTTGGGCTAAGCATGCCGTTGCCTGCCGGGCTGGAGTCTGGTCATACTACCGCACGCTGTACATTGCCTCGATATTCTCCAGCGGCACATCTCCCTCGAAACCCTGGCTGGCCATCAGGATATAGCCGCCGCTGACATTCAGCGTATCTATAAAATACTGCGTTTCCTTGCGCACCTCTTCGGGAGTTCCGAAGGGAAGGACGCCCTGCGTGTCGATTCCGCCGTGGAAAGCGAGTTTGTCTCCGTACTTCTGTTTCAGCCCTTCCGGTTCCATGCCTTTGACCTTTTGAATGGGCTCCAATACATCCACATTGCAGGCGATCAGTTCCGGGATAATCGCCCCGACGCAGCCGCAGGAATGCTGCTGATAGAACGCGCCGTATTTGTGCGCCAGCGCGGTCAGCTTTTTCGTGTTCTCCATGAAATAATCTCTCCACATGTCCACGCTGAACAAGAGGTTGATCTGGGTTCCATAGTCGTCATGCGGGCGAAGGATGTCCACTTGGCCGTCTGCCGCAATCAGGATTCTTTCGTAGAACTCAAGCTCGAATTCCACCATCTTGTCATATATCTTATGGGCGAATTCGGGTTCGGCCGCCATGTCCATGAAGAGATTCTCCATGCTGCGTAAAAAAGTGGCAATCTGGAAAGGTCCTTCATGTCCGATGATGATCGCCTTGTCCCTGTATTTTTCACATTGATATTTTACGCTTTCATAGTCAAACCAATCCGGAGAGGGCCATCTGTATGCTTCGAGCTGTTGAACTGTTTCAAACGTATCAAAGGGGTAGAAGCTTGTGATGCTGTTGAATTCTTTCCCTGCCCAGTGCATTTTATCCTTCCATCCCCAGAAATTTTCCTGGAAGATGAATCCGCCTTCTTCATAGCGCTTCAGTTCCGGACCGGTATAATCAGGTCCGATTGCGCGGATGTCGATATCAAATCTCTGATAGAGCTGTTCGATGTCATTGAAATTGTATCTCTCAAAAAGTGCGTTTCGGACAGACGCAACACATTCAAAGTTTGCGGGCACCTGGTCCGGCTGCTGATGGAGGATGGCTTTTCGAACTCTTTCTTTCGATGTCATGGGGACCTTCCTTTCAAGTTTCAGAATTGGCTGCGAATACGCGCATGGGTTCCTTTTTCATTATTTTATCACGAGACCATTGACTCCGGTTCATGTTCTTTCGGCATTGCCGTTCGGG
>CAZFWQ010000006.1:0-7283 GCA_964522755.1 uncultured Oscillospiraceae bacterium
GTAGATCCGGCTGTAGTTGTGCTGGCGAGCACACAATGCATGCCCCAAGGAGGTTATAATGCGACAAATGGCGTTGTGGAAATGCCTGTCGTCTGGACGAAACGATGGGGAAAGGGTAGGATTTTCTATAACTCCATAGGCCATGACGGTGAGCCCTTCAACAAAATCGAGCAGGTATATAAAATCACTCAAAGAGGCTTTTCATGGGCGGCTGAGGGGAAAAAGTACGCCAATCTGTAAGTGTGTCTCCATACGTATATATTAAGAAATTCAGGAGGGAATATTTATGGAAAAAGTCAAAGTCGGGATTGTTGGATGTGGAAGTATTAGCGAAGTATATTTTAAGAATTGTCAAAATACATTTAATATCCTTGAAGTTGCTGCATGCGCAGATCTGATACCAGAGCGAGCCAAAATGAGTGCCGAGGAATTCAACATCCCCAAAGCCTGTTCTGTTGAAGAACTGCTGGCGGATCCCGAAATTAGAATAGTTGTTAATCTGACTATTCCGGGAGCACATGCAAAAGTGAACATGGCAGCTCTTGAAGCAGGTAAAAACGTTTATGTTGAAAAGCCTTTTGCAGCGACACGAAAAGATGGGCTAGAAGTTCTAAAAAAAGCAAAAGAAAAGGGGCTGTTAGTCGGAGGAGCTCCTGACACTTTCATGGGAGCTGGAGTCCAGACTTGTCGTAAACTGATTGAAGATGGATGGATAGGTACGCCAGTTGCAGCAACTGCATTCTTAATGTCACATGGACATGAGACTTGGCATCATGATCCTGCTTTCTATTATAAAGTTGGAGGCGGACCGATGTTTGACATGGGTCCATACTATCTTACTGCTCTGATTAACTTAATTGGTCCTGTGGATAGTGTGATGGGGTCAACAAAAATCACCTTCGCTGAGAGGACGATTACAAGTAAGCCCAAATTTGGCACAAAAATAAAGGTTGATGTGCCAACTCATCTTGCGAGTGTTCTCAATTTTAGGAATGGAGCAATTGGTACTTTGGTTACCAGCTTTGACGTTTGGGCTTCGGGATTGCCAGGCATAGAAATTTATGGCACCAGGGGTACTATAAGAGTGCCGGACGTGAACAATTTTGATGGACCTGTGAAGATATATACGCCTGAGTCTGATAAATGGAGCGAAATTCCTTTGACACACGGGTATAACGGTGGCAACAGGGGAATTGGAGTTGCAGATATGGCGTACGCCATTCTTTCAGGGAGAGATCATCGTGCAAATGGTGAGATGGCATTCCATGTTCTGGACATAATGGAAGGCATACAGGATTCATCGGATGAGGGAAAACTCTATAAACTGCAGAGTTCATGCACTAAGCCTGCTATAATGCCAATGAATCTGATATATGGAGAACTTGACGCATGAAATCATGTAAAACGCAACTTTCCGGATTGCTGATACTGATGAACAATCGGCAAATCAATCATTGATACCTTTTCTGTTAACACTACAACGAAGTCATGTTCTTTGAAAACTTCATAGCGACTGTGCTGCAGTCGCGAGTTTCTTTGTCCTATGCGAACGATAGGCTCTCGTATTGTTCTTCTTATATGAACAACGCCACGCAGCGCCATTCGGATTTTCCCTGGATCACAGGATATTGTGGCAATTATGATCTTTCATGCTTGAGGTATCGTCAGAAGCGTTTCGTTTTTATTTGAAGTGGGCGCGTACCTCCAGACAAATGGGTGCGCCACCATAACCAGTACCATGAGACGGTGCCATGTATGATATGAGCGGGCCGGGACCGTCCGTGTAGGCTGCTACATGAATACATGCTGATTGCTATGGATATCCGCTAGAAACAAGGTGGTTTCCGGAATCCCCTTCCTGAATTCAGAACTATCTGGAATGTCCGTCTTGGGTGTTGCAGCTGACACCGCATGTCCAGCAACTGACGACGTTATCTGAAGAAGACTGACGGAAAGGCTGTCCAAATCGTGTGGATAATCGGGGCCCGCCTTCGGCGAAATAAAAGACCGATACAGCGGCAGCATCAGTCTTTTGATCACCCTGTTTGCGTATGTCAGAGATGGAGTCCTCCCACCTTTCAAACCTATTCCTGTTCCATTGATGGTGACAGGGCAATTTCCCCATGCCAACTCCCCCTGTACTACGAGTTTTACCATATGGTCATCTATGCGTCGGGCATTTTAAACACCGTTCAAGAGGCAATGTGTAAAGACCTTGTTGGCGAGACGCGCAGCACCAACAGAAATCCAATGAATTCGTTGAGAGCTCCATCTGAAAAGATGTCCCTGTCTGAACCGGCATAGGGCAAATGCCGTTGCCATAATCACCCACCGGTGCCCTGTCCATAGGGCATAGCTTGCACTGCAAGGCGATGTGTTGCCGGATGGCTGCATATGAGAGCAACTGAGGCCTGGTCACACTATTCGGTTTGACCGACCAGGATGAGCGCTATGGGACTCATGGCGTCCAAATGGCGATTGAGAAGGAATCCGGCTTCCAAACGAAATCGAACGCAGAAACAAGATATCTGGAGGATGCAAAATGGGAAAAACAGAATATTTTAAGGAAATATATGAATTTATTGAAACACTGCCAGTGTTTTCAGATCATGAGCACCATCGAGAAGACGATTTTTTCATTCAGGGAATGAGTCTTGATAAAGCCCTGAAAAATTCTTATGTTGCATGGACCGGTTACTTATCTGATGACAGCAGCTATAAATCACGCATGGAGCTTCTTGACAATGTCAGGTTCAATTCATACTTTACATGGTTTGAGAAAGGTGTTCAAAAAGTTCATAGCATAGAAGAGAGCATTACACCTGAAACGTGGGATGGAATTTCAGAAAAAATTACTTCGGCCTACAAAAAAGATCCTGATTTTCACTGGAAGGCTCTTCTGAAAAATGGTTATGAACGGTTAGTTCAAGATTCTTACTGGAATCCCGGATCTGATAATGGCCACCCTGAAACACTGGTCCCTACCTTCAGAATAGATAACTTCATGTGCGGGTATCATGAGGAAGCTATGGCGCCCGATGATATTATTCCCTGGCAATGGTATGGATTCAATGGTGGGAGTCTTGAAAATTATGTTGACCTAATGTTTCATATAATCAGCACACAGCATGAGAAAGGTAAGGTTGCAGCATTAAAGTGCGCTAAAGCTTACTACAGGAGTATTTGTTTCCTGCCGGATGACAAAGCTGAAGCCACTAAAGCTTTCAACCTGCATCCTGATATAATTACTGAGGATCAGAAAATAATTTTCGGTAATTATATCTTCAATCGCTGCTGTGAACTTGCCACAAAACTGGATGTGCCTTTCCAGGTGCATACTGGTCTTGCAAGGATATCCGGGTCACAGCCCATGAGATTTGAGCCTGTTATCGTAAAACATCCAAATACTCGATTTGTACTGTTCCATTCTGGTTTTCCATGGACTCATGAAGTGGCTGGGCTCTCTCATAACTACAATAATGTATTGCCCAGTTTGACCTGGACAGCTACTATATGTACCTCATCAGCAATAAGGGCACTGGATGATTATATAGATGTTGCTCCTTCCATTAATACTATTACATGGGGAAGTGATTGTTTGGTACCTGAGGATAGTATAGGTGCACTTCTGGCATGGCGTTTTATTGTAGCAACCGTAATAAGCAAACGCATGGATGACAAGCGTATTCGCAATGCAGATGCTGAAGTTTTGGCCAGGAAACTGATGTATGAAAACGGACGAAATATATATAAGCAAAATATTTAATTGATGATATAGAGTGATTGTATGCATGGTCTGCAGAATGAACACGAAACCGTTGCAAACAGTGGAGTGCAGGTATGTTGTATGATATTTTCGTACATGGAAAAAGCCTCGATTAGTAAAAAAATCATATAGATGGAGTTGCCATGTATCCTGAATTCCCGAAAATTTATACCGAGAAATGCTGAAAAACCTTACTGCAATTGATGTTAACCCCTTGACATTCTCCATTCATGGGTATAATATATACCCATGAATGGAGGTATTGGTATGCCGCGTGGGAAGCAAATGATAAACGGAACTGAATACGTCTATGAATACGACTCAAAATGGGATTCGGATAAAAAGTACGCGACTCACAATCGGAATTACATAGGCAAAATGGTTGACGGGGTATTCGTACCCAATAAAACCCACCTACTACAAAAACAAGTGGAAGAACAGGCATTATTACAGAAACAATCGGGACCGATTCCCTCAGAGTCCAGTACACGTTCATTTTTCGGTGCAACTTACCTGTTCGACAGCATCGGTGACAAACTGGGGGTTACTCAAGACTTGAAAAAGTGCTTCCCTAACGCTTGGAAGCAACTTCTGTCATTGGCATACTATCTGATTCTCGAAGACAGAAATCCTATGAGTCGCTTTCCCAAATGGGCGAGAACCCATGCCCATCCATATGGAGGGCCCATTCCATCGCAGCGAAGCAGTGAAATTCTTGGGATGATTACAGAAGATGCCAAACAAATGTTCTTCAAGCTGCAGGCGCAGCGGAGATTGGAAAAAGAATATCTCGTTTATGATACCACATCTATTTCTTCCTACTCAAAAACTCTCAGGCAAGTGAAGTACGGATATAACAAAGATCATGATGCGCTCGAACAGATAAACTTGGCTTTGCTTTATGGTGAAGAATCCAGACTGCCGGTCTACTTCAGAAAACTGCCCGGTAATATTTCCGATGTAAAGACCGTTCAGAAGTTGCTGGGTGATATCGATTTCCTGAATCTCGAAAAGGTGAATCTTGTGATGGACCGTGGTTTCTACAGCGAAGATAATGTCAATGCACTTTATCAACGTCACTATAAGTTCATCATGGGTGCAAGAACCTCATTGAAATATATCACCGGATTCATTGATGAAGAACGGGAAACCATAGCCAGCAGGCCTTTCTACAGTTCGAAGTACCGTGCCTACTTCACAAGTAAAACCATCGATTGGGCATATCAATCGGCTCCTAAACGAGATGGAACACGCGAACAAGATACCAGGAGGATGTATTTACATCTTTTTTATGATGACCAGAGGGCTACGGATGACAAGAATGATTTCAACGACCTGCTTGACCTGCTTGAAAATGAAATCCTTACAGACTCTCGAAAACAAGAGCATGAGAAACTGTATGACAAGTATTTCGTAATCGAGTCGACGCCTGTTCGTGGTGTCAAATTGGAACCGAAATTGGAGGCAATCCATGCTGCAGAAAAGAATTATGGTTTTCATGCGCTCATCAGCAACGGCATCAAGGATCCACTGGAAGCTCTGTCGATCTATCGACTGAAGGACCTCATTGAGAAGGCATACGGTGACTTAAAAGAACGTTTGAATATGAGAAGAACCTCCGTCTCATCTTCGGAGAATCTTGAAGGCAAGCTGTTCGTGGAGTTTCTTGCCCTAATATATCTTTCATACATTAAGAAGGCCATGACTGACTATTCTCTGTTTTCAAAGTACACATTGCAAGAGTTTCTTGATGAACTGGATGTCATCGAATGTTACTCAAGGCCAGGGCAACGAGCACATGTCGGTGAGGTGACAAAGAAACAAATTGAGCTTTATGAATTCATGAGCGTTGAACCACCAAAAAAAGTATAAAATCACGGGAATTCAGGTAACAACAGGCACTGATGCACAGAAACAAAGAAAACAGCGGTGGGGACAAGATTGTAAGCTTAAGCCAACCACACATCAGACCCATAGTCAGAAGAAAGGCCGGTACGCACACAAAGTTTGGTGCAAAGCTTGAAATAAACGTGGTTGACGGATTCGTGTATTTGGGAAGGCTTGTTTTCAATAGTTTCCATAAGGGAACTGGATTAAAAAGAATCTTTAGAGTGATATTGGGAACGATTCGGTTATTGTTATGCATCGATTGTCTTCCGAAACCTGTGATCTGCTTCCCCCCCTGGGAATATCCCCTCATATCCTTATTTCATCAAAGAGAGGGTAGAGCATTGGCTCGTCTTCAATCATTTCCATACGGACTTCAAGTCCGAATTCATCGTAGAAGGTATCGTCATGGTAATCCTCGTACTGGGAAACCTCACCGATGAGGATGCTGCCGCCTTCACCCCAGAAACTATGATAAAGCTCTTTTGTAAGGCAAATACTCTCACCCTCTTTCAGCTCTATCCTTTCACAAGGTTTGAAAACCTTCATCTGCCCATCGATACTCACCTCGACAGGCCTATTCGAAATTTCATGATCCCCGTCCAGGTAAAAACATTGGAGAACCAGCAGCGCGCCGCCTCTGTTGATGATATCCTCCATCTTCCTCTTATGCATGTGATAGGGGGTGATTTGGCGGTCAAAAGCTATCATCAGCTTTTCACCGTAATTCTTAGGGTACTTTTCAGTGTTCGCACCGTTTCTCAGGGTAATCAATATGAGGCCCGACTTCATAAAGTCGCCAGTACCGAAATCGGTCATATCCCATCCCATATAATTATTTACTATTTCACGACAATTTTCTCCCTTCGATTTCCAGTCAGCACAGGTATAGCGTACGAACGGAGGCAACTTGTAATTCATTTTATCAGCAAATTCGAGAGCACTCCGCATATACCCATTGAGCTCAGATCTTTTCATGACTGTCCCTCCTTTTTCTTGGTTTATGAATCTGACGTTCGTCTGCATTCAGTTCTTCCATAAGAAACAAATACCATATCTATGACTTCGAGTTTTTCACCGTCATTCGGCACTCTATTGCATGGACCGAAGAAGCACCCGCCATCGGGAAGGTCGAGTTCATCAATCGTTCTCATGACTTCCAATCTCTCATTTTCAGGGATCTTCTGCGATAGGCAAAAATGCTGATATTCAACATGAAAACAGGAATTGCAATATAATGCCTATTTATTCCTTTCCACAAATTAGCTGATTCACACGCCATATCATTGCATATGGTCAATTTTCCCTTGATGACATGATTCTGAAACTAGCGTACCATCCAATACGATCGGAAAATATCAAAGATTGACGATAAGCGTATCATAAAGTAAGAATCATCCAAGAAAATACAATAGAGATCCGATTTGTACTTGCCATGAATATGCATTTTTCGGTCATTTCCAGCTGTCTATTTCGTTTATATGATAAATGAATAGCCCTTTCCAGTTTCTTGAATACCCTTGAAATCCAAAGCAAGCATTACCAATCAATTCGTTCGGATAATAGGGAAATATTATACTTATATTTCAAATATGTCAATATTGTTTTCCTCAACAATATTGTTTTCCTC
>CAZFWQ010000006.1:7383-27389 GCA_964522755.1 uncultured Oscillospiraceae bacterium
AACAATATTATTTTCCTCAACAATATTATTTTCCTCAACAATATTATTTTCCTCAACAATATTATTTTCCTCACGATGTACATAATTGCATGTAATGTATATAATGAATCTAATACCGATTTCATACTGATGCCATGGAAAAAGGTTCATATGGCACAATCATCATCTGGGCATCGTAAACTTCACCAACGTTTCGATGTCATTGCCTGGCATCGCTATCATAAAAAAGAACATCGCAATCATCATCTGTTCGGCACATTTTTAATCGGGAGGGTTTCTGTATGGGATGTGAAAAAACGTATGATCTGGTCATCAGGAACGGTCATGTCATCGATCCTGCCAACAAGATAAACGGGAAGATGGATATTGCCGTCAAGGGCGAGAGAATTGCCTGTGTTGCGCCGGAAATAGAGTGGGAGTCCGCGGACAAGGCAGTTGACGCGAAGGGGAGTTATGTCATTCCGGGAATCATCGACATCCACACCCATGTTTACCCCATATTCCCCTATGTGGGACTTTCGTGCGTCAACGCGGACGACCATCTGCTGAAGGAAGGCTGCACGACCACGGTAGATGCGGGTTCAGTCGGGTGGCGCGATTTTCTGTACTTCAAGGAAAGGGTGATGGATACTTCCATCTGCCGCGTGCTTGCCTTCCTGAACATATCCGACCAGGGCATGGTGGATATGGAATCGGAACAGCATTGCAAATTCATGCATCCCGGGATTGTCGCCTCCGTCATCAAGGAGTACCCTCAATACCTTGTCGGCGTCAAGTCCGCGCATTACCGTCCGGGAGGCAGAGGAGGCTACAGCAGGGAGAATCCGCCATGGGGTTCCGTCGATAAGGCAATTGAAGCCGGGGAACTTTCCGGAAAACCCTGCATGGTCGATTTCGGCGTTTGTCTGGAACACTCTCCATACGAAGAATTCGTGACTAAAAAGCTGCGTCCCGGCGATATCCACACGCATGTCTTCGCACAGCAGTTCCCGACGGTAGACGACCACGGCAAGGTTTATGACTATATGTGGCGGGCTCGTGAAAGAGGCGTCCTGTTCGATGTCGGACACGGCGCAGGCAGCTTTTGGTTCCGAAACGGGCAGCAGGCGCTCAATGACGGTTTCCCGCCGGACACCATCTCCACGGACCTGCACACGGACAGCATCAAGGGCGCGGCACTGAGCATGCTGCACACGATGGGCAAATACCTGAACATGGGAATGCCCCTCGAGGAAGTCGTCATGCGATCCACCTGCCAGCCAGCCAGGATCATCGGCCGTCCGGAACTTGGAACCCTTTCGGTGGGAAGCTGCGCGGACATCGCAGTCATTTCGAAGATAGACGGCGACTTTGGTTATATAGACAACGGCAATGCGAAAATCACGGGCTCAAGCATTCTTGACTGCAGGATGACCATTCGCGGAGGCAATATCGTGTTCGACATATACGGCATGTCCATGCCTCATTGGGAGGAAGCTCCGAAGGACACATACTGGAGGGACCATTCCTGGAAGGGATTCGACATGAAATAACGCATGGAAGGCTTGTTCCTGAAAGGGATTTGATATGAAATAACGCATGGAACGCTTGTTCCTGGAAGGGATTCGACATGAAATAACGCATGGAAGGCTTGTTCCTGAAAGGGATTTGACATGAAACAACCATTCAGAGAGGAAAGAACATGGGGATTTACGAACAAATCGGCATAAAGCGATATATCAACGCCATGGCCACAGTGACATTCATGGGAGGCTCGCTGATGTCTCCGGAGGTCCTTGACGCGATGAGGGAAGCGAGCCGGAGCTTTGTTTCAGTAGTGGACCTGCAGCACAAGGCGGGTGCGCTGATGGCGGAATGGACGAACAATGAAGCGGCCATGGTGTCAAATGGCGCGGCGGCCGGCATGGTTCTTGCCGCCGCTGCCTGCATGGCCGGAGATGATCAGGCCAAAAGAGACGTGTTGCCGTACACTGAGGGAATGGCGAATGAGATCCTGGTATACGGGCATGCAAAGTGCGGATATGACTTTGCACTGCGCCAGGCCGGTGCGAGGATTGTGGGTTACGGTTCCGCCGTGGCGAAGGAAGAAGAGCTTGAGGTGGCCATCACGGAAAAGATCGCTGCCGTTTTCATTTTCTACTTTGAGCATCGCATGGCCGGCCAGCTTCCGGTGGGCAAGGTTGTTGAAATTGCCCACAGGCATGGCATTCCCGTCTTCGTCGATGCGGCAGCCCAACTGCCTGCCAGGGAGAACTTATGGAAATTTACCCGTGACTGGGGTGCCGACCTTGCCATTTTCAGCGGGGGAAAAGGTCTTTGCGGACCCCAGAGCAGTGGCCTTGTCGTGGGGAAAAAGGATTATATTGAAAGAATGATATCTTTTTCCTGTCCAAATGGAGGAATCGGAAGGCCGATGAAAGTCGGAAAGGAGGAAATTGTCGGACTGATGACAGCGGTCAGGTTGTACATGGAAAAAGACATGGACGCCGAGATGGCGGACTGGGAATCGCAAGTGCAGTCTTTGCTTGACGCATTTGCAGATGAAAGCGCCGTTGTCGCGGTTCGTGATTTCCCGAGTGAAGCCGGCCAGCCAAATCCGCGGGCGAAGGTTTCTCTTGTCGAAGGCACCTTGAAGGCCGACGGAACGCAGTTGGCGGCCTGGCTGAAGGATGGCGATCCGGGCGTGATTGTTGCCGTCGCCGATGATGCGCTGTTCATCAATCCTCAGACGATGCAGCCGGGCGAGATGAAAATCGTGATACGGAAAATACGGGAAGCAATAGATTTTTTCAGACAATAATAGACTTTAAGCAGCAATTGATTTTTCGGATGGCGGTCAATTCTTCAGGCAGAAATAGCCATGATTCGATAACGATGGATTTTTTCAGACAGCAGGAGGTTTTCCTATGCATGCGGAAAACAAACTCAGGGAAATGGGAATCGACCTGAAGCCTGTCAACCGAAATGGCAAGGGGATCGTTCCGATCCGCAGATACGAGAATGTATTGTATGTGTCCGGACACGGCCCCACCGACGAGAACGGCGACCCTCTGATGCAGGGCTGCGTCGGAGTTGACCTGGATGAAGAGCAGGCTTATGCGGCGGCCCGCCTGTGCGCGATCAGCATGCTGCGCACCCTCAAGGATTATCTGGGAGATCTGGATCGGGTTGAAGAGTGGATCAAAATCCTGGGACTTGTCAACTCGGGCGGAGATTTCTGGGGAATGCCAAAGGCGATAAACGGTTTTTCCAATGTCATTGTTTCTGTTTTCGGACAGCGCGGCAGACACGCCCGCGCGGCCATGGGCGCGGCAAACCTCGAATCCTCGTATCCTGTCGTGGTGGACGCTATCATCCGCATCCGTGACTGATGAAAGAGGGATCCATTTGCGATATGACCACATGCTGATAAACAGGAAAGCTTTGATTACTGCCGGCGCGTCGCGGATAGGCCGTGCGTGCGCGCTGCTTTTTGCCACGCACGGCGCATCGGTCGCCATCGCGGATTTGGATGAGGAAGCAGGAACCCGGCTGCGGCTTCAGCTTCAAACGATTGATGCAGGCTGCAGGTTTTACCATGTCGACCTTTGCTGCAAAGACTCGGTCAAAAGTTTGTGCGACCGGTACTTGTCCGACTTTGGCGCGCCGGACATATGGCTCAACTGTGCGGGCGTTTGCCGTCCGGCGTTCATTGACGAGCAGGAAGAGGCGGCAATGGAGGAGATGCTCAACTTGAACCTTTTGTCGGCTTTCCGCGTGATGAAGCACCTGGCCGGGCCGATGAAGGAAAAGCGCAGGGGATCCATCATCCAGGTTGTAAGTGATTATTCGGTGACTGGAGGAAACGGGGTATCAGCATATGGAGCTTCGAAAGGCGGATTGCTTGCCATGACGAATTCATTCGCCATGGATTATGCGCCGTACGGAATCCGCGTGAACAGCATCCTCCCAGGAGTCAGCATCGCTTCCATGGGCGACCGGATTGAAGAGGAGATGGGGGCTGAAGCAGCCAGCGCATACTGGTTCCACACCCAGATGCTGCCAAGGCGCGGCTGTGTGGAGGAAGTCGCGGATGCCGCATTGTTCCTCGCTTCCGACATGTCAGGACTCGTCACGGCGGAAGCGCTGTTTGTCAATGGCGGCCAGAATATCATCGCCCATAGCCAGCCTTACCGTGAGAATTGGAGCGAGGGCCAATGAAGAACTATGGAAAGCTATTGGAAGGCAAACACGCAGCCGTGTCCTGCGGCGGGAATCCCTGCGGAGCCGAAGTTGTGAGAAAATTCGCGATTCACGGTGCGGCCGTGGCTTTTGGCGTGATGGACCGGGAAACCGGGGACAGAATCCTTGAGGAAATTTCCCCAATGTCACCTCAAAGCTTCTACATGATAGTTGACCTTGCTGACAGTGAAAGGGTGGAAGCCTTTTGCCGCGAAACAAAGAAACGCTTTCCCTTGACTGATATACTGGTCAATAATCCTTATGCTGACAGGCCGGTCTCAATTACTGAATCATGCGAGGAAGACGACAGCTATTTTCTGCAAGTCAACCAGAGAAGCATCATGCAGACACTGCGTGCATTCTTTGGCCCGATGAAGGAGAACAAGGGCGGATCAATCATCAACATATCGTCGAATACGGCGTTCAAGGCCATTCCGGGGAATCCTTTCCTTACGATGAGCATGGCAGCGGTCGGAGGGATGACAAGGGTTGCCGCTTTTGAAGGCGCTGAATTTCATGTGCGCGTCAATGAAATCCTTTCAGGAATACTTCCTGGCCGCGATTCGCTGCCGGCTTGCCCGCTAAGGACAGAAGGACCTGACACAGGAGGCATTGCAGACGTTGCATTGTTTTTGGCCAGCGACATGTCATCCTATATCACCGGAGAGTCCATCACTGTAGATGGAGGAGCACGAAGAGCATTGCCATCATGAAAAATCTGAAGCGAATCGAGGTTGCATCATGGACAAAAAGCTTATTGAACTGCCGGCATGGGAAATTGAGATTCCATACGTCGATTACACGGGAAGATGCCTTGTCGGCACGCGGGAATGCAATGGACTCGTATATGTCTCCGGCACGGCTTGCGAGGACCAGACGGACGGGCATCCGATCTGGACCGGAGCCATCGGGAGAGAGGTCCGCTTCGAGGAAGGCTACAAGGCCGCGCAGTGGTGCGGGATGGTCCAGCTCAACATCATAAGGAACCAATACGGCCTTGACCGGGTGGATTGCATTGTCCGCGCATTCGCGCTGCTGCAGACGGCCGATGATTTTTTTGACCTGGACAAGGTGTTCGACGGCTACTCGGATGTAATGTACGCCGCGCTGCGGGAGCGTGGACGCCATGTCAGGACATTGATGGGGACCCGCAACCTGCCGAACCACATGACGACCATTGAAGTGGAAACCATCTTCAAGCTGAAACCTTCTTCAAACTGAAACCATCTGGATGCCGACGCAATGAACAAGAGTCTGGCAAGGGGGGTCATCAATGGATTACCGGCATTTGCTGGAAGGCCGCGAGGCAATCGTTACCGGTGGCGCCGCCGGCGTCGGGCGCGCCGTTGCCATGCTTTTTGCTTCCCATGGTGCCAGTGTCGCCATCCTGGATGAAGATGAACTGGCAACCGAAGATACTTTGAAGGCCTTGCGCAGGATAAATCCCGATTGCTGCGGATTCACAGGCAGCCTGTCATCGTCAGGAAGCATACGGGACATGTGTGAATCTGCCATCTGCGCTTTGGGCAGCCCCGACATCCTGGTCAATGCGGCCGGAAGCTATCGGATCGGAGACGCGCAGACCCTGTCGGAAGAGGATTTCCTGGCCATGATTGAAAAGAATGTGAAATGCGCGGTGCGCTGCACAAAGGCAATTGTTCCACACATGCGCGCCAACCGCCGCGGAGACATCATCAGCATCACGTCCGACCTTGCGGCCTCGTCGCTGCCGGGGACGGCAGGCATTGCCGCCTGTGCCGGAGCCCTTGCCGCTTTTACCCGCAATGTCACCATGGGCTATATGAAGTACCATGTGCGGGCAAACTGCATCGCGTTCCCGTTTGATGGAATCGAAGGCCGCCAGCCGCTGACCGGTCCTCCGAACGAGGAAGACGCGGCCAATGCCGCTTTATGGTACGCGTGCGACATGTCGCGCTTCATAGTCGTAGACATCCTGCCGGTCAATGGCGGAATGTCATTTTTCGGGAAAGCATAGGGGGGCATGTTGAGGTACGACAGGCTTTTGGAAGGCAGGACAGCTATAATCACCTCCGGCGCGCACGGCATGGGAAAACATGCTTCTGTCGCATATGCGCGGCATGGCGCTACCTGCATCATCAACGGCAGGGATCCTTCCGGTGAAAAAACAGCCGAAATGCTGAGGGAAATATCACCCGGATCCTGCTTCATCCAATGTGACATGTCAGAAAGGGAAGATGTTGCCTCCTTTATCAGGCAGGTTCTTGAGCGCACAGACCGCATTGACAACGTGACGAACGTGGTCGGCATCAACAGGAGCGATTTGACCGACCAGGTGGATGACGAACGCTTCGAATACACGCAGCAGGTAAACCTGCATGGAATTATCCGCCTGGCTCGCGGGTTCTGGCCTTCATTACAGAAGTCCGCCGGGAATGTGGTCCTGATATCCACCATCCATTCAGGGTCCACTTATGGGAAAAACAGCGCCTACGCATCGTCGAAATCAGCCACGAACGCATTTGCCATCGCGCTCGCAGCGGAAGGAAGACCCTGCGGAATCCGCGCCAATGTGATTTGCCCGGGCGGGATATACTCCGGAACCGGGGAAGATTATCACAAGATCAGGGACGACCCCGAAAAGCTTTTGGAATGGCGTGCGGAAGAATCATATCATCCGGATTATGGTGCGGGCAGTTCAAACGACATAGCCAACGCCTGCCTGTTTCTTGCATCCGACATGTCCGCGCACGTTTCGGGCGCAGTGATCATGGCGGATGGCGGAGCCACTTTTCAATCCCACAAGTTCCGTGATATCCGTTATCCTCCGGACGCCATTCAACTCTGGCTCGAATTCATGAAGGACAGGTATGATTTGTAGAATGCCGGGATATCCAGACAGGAGGTTCATATGAACACGGCTGAAGAAAGATTGGCAGAACTGGGGATTTCCTTCCCTCCCCAGAACCTGAAAGGCCAAGGTGCGGCACCTTATAGGATTGTCGACGATTTGCTGTATGTCGGAGGCGTCGCGCCCTATGGAGAGGATGGAAGGCTTGCCTTTCAGGGCCGGCTGGGGGCGGAGTTCACAACGGAAGAAGGATATGCGGCAGGCAGGCTCGTGGGCTTGAACATGCTCCAGCTCATCCGTGACGCGCTCGGAGATCTTGATAGGGTGGAGTATGTCGTCAAGGTTGTCGCCATGGTGAGTGCCGTGAAAGGATTCGATGAAATATACAAGGTCGCGGACGGCTTTTCAGACCTGATGACTGAAGTTTTCGGGGAGAGGGGCCTGCATGCGCGCAATGCCGTAGGCGCATCGACTTTGAACGGCAACGCGCCCATCATCTGTGATGCGATAGTGAAAATCCGAAGCTGACTCTGATTGGCGCTGCATAAAGGCTGTATACTTGCTCCCTATCATGCAGGTGCGGATCATGGTATCCTTATCCCTTCCGGTCAGTGAATCCATCATAGAATTGGTAGAGTTTCTGCACCCCGTTTTCCAGGATGAAGTAGTGGCGGATATAAGGAATCAGAAGGGCCAGAAACAGCGTCATCAGCAGGTAGAGAGGGAGAAGCCGGATAAAGCAGCAGATAAACAGGGTCAACAAGGTGAATAGGGCGAAGGCCAGCGTCACCAGCAGGTGAATCTATCTTTCGTGCTGGAAGAAGGAGATCTGGACTAAAAGGTCCCTTATCCGGTTCTCTTTTTCATCCGGCGACAAAGCCAGTGCTGATTGATCCTCCTGCCGGGCCAGATATGCCTTCATTCGCTTGCCCATGTGACCTCCCTTATGCGTTCACCGTTTTTCGCATCAAACCTGCCAAAAAAATCGATGTGTGATGCCACAATCTTCTGTAACGGGATTTGCTTTTCGCTCATTACTCTATCACAGTGTCCATAATCCGGTCAAAACTGGTTTTCTGAATGCTGTATGATAAAATCAAGTTGGCGGCAATCAGGATTATAAATTGAAATGATCTCGAGATCCAGTGACCAAGGTTGTCTGCGGAACAGGGGGAAGGATATGGACAATCATCCGCAGGCAAGGCGACTGCACGAAAGCCTTTTGAAACATGCAGGTCCGGCTTTGGCCGCACTATCACGGCTACTCATCTTGAAAGCATCAAAACAGGCGGGAGCAGCTGTGTCGTACGGATTACATGATCAAAGGCGTCGGAATGGGCTATTTGATTCATGACGTCGGAATGGGCTATATGATTCATGACGTTGGCATGGGCTGCGTGATGATTTGCGTCGGAATAGGCAAATGACTCAAAGCGTCGGAATGGGCACATATTTCGAGGTGCGGATATGAAAGATCTAATGATGGAAGAACAGCATGACAAGGCTCGCGGGATCAATATGAAAGATCTTATGCTGGAAGACCGTTTTGGCATGATTCAGCAGAAAGACAAGGATTTCATTGTCGCGTTCAACGAAGAAATGTCGAAGCTCGGGAACGGTTTCGACGGAAAGATCGGCGACGGATTCTGCTGGGGAAAATACATGATCATCTACGCGAAAATCGGGATCAGGAACAAGAATGTCCTCGCGAGAATCTATATCCGCGAGGACGGGATTGTTCTCAGACTTTATTTCAATCGAATTGATGAACATCGCGGATTTATTGAAAATGCGCCATTTTATATCAAGGATGTGTTCACCGGTGAATCCGGCAGATGCAATCATTGCCATAACGAAAAGGACGGAACCTGCAAGTTCAGAAAAACCTATGTAATCGACGGGATTTTTATTGAAAAATGCAATGGGATGACTTTTGAATTCCGCGAGCCCAATATAGGAAAACTTATTGATTACATGGAGTTGATCAGGGAATTCCTCATGGGAGGCAATGCGTTGAAAAGACAACTGCACACTCCTTAGTTGTTGCGTTCATGCTATTAGCTTTCACGCCCGGGATCCTTGGCAGCGGAAGCACTTTCAACCGTATTTCACAACGAACCGGCAGATTCTGTCTGTCAGGATCTTTCTTTGCTGAATCGTCAGACACAGTTGGTCCGGATGCTTCTTCATCAGCATGGTTCATATCAGATAGTTTTATTGGTATATTCATATGCCCCGGTGGTAAAAGAAAAAAGATGGAACTCAGCAGTCGCGACGGTCAGGCCTTTTTCATCTGGCCATGCAGGAGTTCCCATCTCCGATAATGAATGCCGCGGGCAAAGCGGATTTTGTGATTGGTTCACCAGAAGATATCACCGAGCGCAAACTGGCGGAGGAGAAGCCGCGTTCCTCTCAAGAGATGTTCTCAAAGGCATTCTATGTCGGTCACGCGGGAATGGCGATAACCCGGAGTGGCGACGGCATATTCATTGATGCGAATGAACCGTTTTGCAGAATGTTCGATTTCGACCGCGATGAAGTTGTCAGCCAAGTTGCCGAAAAAAAGGGGAGTGTCGCTTGATATGAAAACAGCGCTGCTTGTCGAGGACAACCAGGACAATCGTTACCTGTTGAAGATACTGCTAGAGGACAATGGCTACAGGGTCTTTGAAGCGGAAACCGGCAGCAAGGGGGTTGAGATGGCCGCCCGGATCAAACCCAATTTCATCATTATAGACATACAACTGCCTGATATCAACGGATATGAGGCAACTCGCCGCATCCGGTCCTCTCCCTCGGATGGCGGGGCGCTTATCGTCGCCGTTACCTCGTACGCGATGATCGGTGACAGGGAGAAGGTGCTCAAGGCCGGCTGTGCGGGATATATCGAAAAACCGATCAATTCGGACACTTTCGTAATGCAATTTGAGAACATAATCAGGAAAAAAACTTGAGATACGAGGCTGGCATGGAATGAACATCCTTATTGCAGATGACTATCAAGACAACCGATACTACCTGTCAACCTTTTACAGGACACGGCCATCGCCCCTATCGTGCAGCGCTTGGCGTGAATGCCGCTCTTGAAGAGATCACGCTCAACAGGGGAATGCTTTTCGATGAAAGGGTCGTTGATGCTTGCCTGGCAGTATTTGCAAAAGGTGAATTCCATCGGTTGTGAGTGATTTGGATAGGCTATAATATTCATCATAAGCTTCATTCATGGAAAGGTGGATCATATGGAAAACATGGATTTTACTCGGTTCTTCTGGATTTTCAAGCCGAAGGAATACGTTGTCTCCAAGGATGCAGTTACATTTACAACTGAACCCGTGACGGATTTTTGGCAAAGAACCTATTACGGGTTCAGGAATGACAATGCCCACACATTTGTCACCACAGTTCATGAAACGGAGTTCACCTTCGAGGTGAAGGCCAGCTGCAAACCTGTGAAAACGTATGATCAATGCGGGATTATCCTCTACCAGGACAGTGACAACTGGGTGAAGGCGTCTCTAGAATATGACGGGGACAACATTTCAAGACTTGGCAGCGTCGTCACGAATCTTGGATACTCCGATTGGGCTTCAACTGAAGTTGACGCATCGCTGGAAGCGGTTTATTACCGGTTGAGCCGACGGGGACAGGATTTTTGCATTGAGACGTCGATCGACGGGAAGGATTACGCATTGATGAGGATATTCCACATGCACAATCCCCTGTCGTCGGTCAATGTCGGCATTTACGGATGCAGTCCGCTCCAGTCGAGTACGTCCGTCACGTTTTCAGAGTTGCTGTTTTCCGAGTGCAAATGGGAGTTGTATAAAAATCCGGACCTTTAGAAAGCCCCCAAAAGCAAACCATCGCCTGTTGAATGCGTAACCCTGATGAGAAGTCCAGCCATTTCAAGAAGTGCTGCTGCTTCTTTTTTCACCGGAGGGCGTCTTGCATGGCAAAGATCCGCATCGGGGGTGCATGTGAAAACAACCTCAAGAACGTGGACGTCGATTTGGCCGAAGGCCTGACGGTTGTCACCGGCGTATCCGGATCTGGAAAAAGCTCACTTGTTTTCGACACCCTGTACCATGAAGCCCACCGCCGCCTGATGGAAGTCTTCAATTTCGGGGGCGGATTGCGACTTGCACCGGCCCGAGTCGCGTCATTATCCGGCGTGGGTCCTGCGGTTGCAGTTGAGCAGAACCTCCTCAACCGCAATCCTTCTTCGACCCTGGCATCTTTTTCCGGCCTCCATCCCTTGCTGAGATTGCTTTTCGCCCGTTTCGGCCAGCGATGCTGCCCGAAGTGCGGAGCCAGTTTTACAGTATTGACGGAAGATGAGATTGTATCGGAGGTAACGGCGATAGGCGCCATGGAGCCCATCGTCCTTTATATGCCGCTGCTCCGCGGTGTTTCCGGCAGCCATCGGACGCTGATGCGCATGCTGACAAGTGAGTTCGGCCGGGACGCTTTGAGGCTTGATGGCCGGAGGTGGGATGGCCAGGCGCTTGAACCGGATTTCCCGCACTGTCTTGACATTGAAGTTGCCCGTTGGGAACGCGGGGTCTCGGAAAAACATGTGCATGAGGCAGTGAAGCGCATCTGGGAGATGGGTGCCGATACCCTTGCCGTCGAAACCCATATCGGCGAAATCCATAACGCGGAAATCCATGGAGCGGAAACCCATGGAGTGGAAACTTATTGCGCGGAAACCAATGGTGCGGAAACCCATTGCACAGAAATCCAAGGTGCGGAAACTTATGACGCAGAAACCAATGGTTCGGAAATCCAATCATCAACCAGGACTCTTTCCCGTGCTCCGATATGCTCTCAATGCGGAACCTGGCTTTCCAAGTTGGAACCCATGCATTTCCACCTTCCCTGTGCGCAGTGCCAGGGTGCCGGATGCCCGGCATGCGGCGGCACCGGGCTGCACCCCGAGGCGGCCTCGACCCGGTTGAGCGGTTTGCGCCTGAACGAGCTCCTTGCCCTGTCGGTTGAGGATGCGCACATGCTGTTTTCACAGGCGCGACTCCCTGACTCAGCAAGACGCCTTCATGATGAAATCATGCATAGGCTGGAAGCCCTGGATCGTGTGGGATTGGGTTACATTTCCCTTGACAGGCCCGCGCCAACCCTTTCGCGCGGTGAGTCCCAGCGGGTGCGTCTTGCGGTCATCCTCATCAGCCGGCTGGAAGACATGCTGCATGTCCTCGACGAACCGACCGTCGGACAGCATCCGGCCGACGTGGCGAGGTTGATAGGGGCTTTCCGCGACCTGCCGGGACCGGTCGTGTTCGTTGAGCATGATCGCGTCGCAGCGGCGGCGGCCGACCACGCGGTCGACCTGGGCCCCGGAGCCGGAACCAAAGGCGGTGAAGTCATATTCACCGGTACCCCGGCAGAACTTTGGCGGGCCGATACGGATTCAGGACGCTATTTCAGCCTGCGGGACCGAGTCCATGCCCCTTCAACGCGTCCCGACCCGGATTGGTTTCTCATGCTGCGCGGCGCATCCGTGAATAATCTGAATGACATTGACATTCCGTTTGCCCTTGGCAGGCTGAACGTGATTGCCGGCGTGTCCGGTTCCGGAAAGAGTACCCTTGTCAGGGAGGTGCTTGTGCCAACATTGGCTGCGGGAAAGGCTGCAGGCTGCCGGGAGTTCGCGCTTGTGCGGGCTGTAGGCAGCAAAGAAAGTGCGTTTGCGCAGGAACCGGGCATCATCAGCCTGCCGAAACTGCCTGAAGCAGTCTTCGTCGATCAGAGCCCCATTGGGCGCAATCCCCGTTCAAATCCCGCGACCTACACCAAACTGGCGGATGTCGTCAGAGATTTCTGGGCGGCGCAGACCGGTCTTTCTCCTTCGCATTTCTCTTTCAATCGTCCGGAAGGCGCCTGCCCTTCCTGCAAGGGCCTCGGATCAATCGAAGTCCCCATGCGGTATCTGCCTTCGACCTGGATTCCCTGTGAAGACTGCAATGCCCTGCGCTTTTCAGATGAAGTGCTGGCTGCGGGGGTTCCGTTTGGCGTGCGCCATCTCACTGTCAGCGACCTGTATGCGCTGACCATACAGGAGGTGGCAGATCTCATGCTGCCTGACCCTCGGTTGACAGACAGCCAACGCAGGATTATGCAGCCGATTCTTTCGGCACTCTGCGACATCGGCCTCGGTTATGTGCAATTGGGTCAGCCGTCTCCGACCCTTTCCGGCGGAGAAGCCCAAAGAATCAAACTGGCGAAGTACCTGGGCAGGAAGGACTTGTCCGAAAGCCTTTTCATTTTGGATGAACCCTCGACAGGACTGCACCCCAAAGATATCGCAGGACTTCTTGCCGTGCTGGATCGCCTTGTTCGGAACGGGGCGACTGTTGTCGTGGTGGAGCATGACACCGACACCATCCGTGCGGCCGACTGGGTCATAGACCTCGGCCCCGGTGCTGGGCCGAAAGGTGGATGCCTGATGTATTCCGGCAAACCTGATGGCATCCTTAACGAGCCCGAATCGCTGACCGGACGTGCACTGCGGGAGGAAGCATCCGTTCAGCCGAACAACCGTGCATCTGTTCAGCTTCCAGATATATCGTCCGTTCAGCCGACGGGAGATGCATCCTTTCAGCCGACGGGCCTTGGTGCAGGTCATGCCACAACGCGCCAGCCGCAGACTGTTATTTCCATCCGGAATGCAACGGCCAACAACCTGAAGGGCATCAGTGTCGATATTCCGAAAGGAAAACTTGTTGTCGTAACCGGCGTGTCCGGTTCCGGTAAATCAAGCCTGGTCGGTGACGTGCTTGAATCCGAGGCGCGCCGCCGCCTGATGGAGAGCTTTTCGATGTACGAACGGCAGGGAATGCGCGAAGGACCGGAGGCCCAGGTGGATGAGATCCGCGGATTGGGCGTGGTGGCCTCGGCGGGTTCAACCCGCGGATTGAATGCGCGGCGGGCGACAGTCGGCACGGCAACGGAACTTTCACACCACCTGGCTATCCTTGTGGCCTTTCTTGGGGAACGCCGATGCCATGTTTGCGGTCATTTGATGGAACGGCATCAGGATCAATGGCTGTGCACGCAATGCGGAATGCAGGCGCCCATCGCTCCTGCACGCTATTTTCAGCCATCCCATTACAATTCCGCCTGCACAACCTGCAACGGCATAGGATCAAGGCGCAAGCCGAATCCCGAAAAACTCATCATCCGCCCGGACCTTCCCTTGTGTGCCGGCGCCATGCATTCACCGGGTTTCTTTCCCAAAGGATATCTCTGCAAGCCCTACAATGGCGGATATGACCATGTTCTGGCACACGCCGCCAAGTATGGGTTCAATCCGGTCAAGACGCCCTGGAACAGCATGTCGGAGGAAGCGCGCCACACATTCCTGTTTGGTGATCCGGAACCGATGCCTGTACGGTTTGAGAGCAGGAATGGCCGCGTCCATACGGAATTGCGTCCATTTCCCGGCTTTTACGGCTGGGTGCGGGACTGGGATGTCGGCGGGACATACACAGATACGGAAATCTGTCCGGTATGCGGTGGAGCCAGGCTCAGGCCGGAATATCTGGCCGTGACACTTGACGGGTACAACCTGCATGAACTGAACACGATGCCCCTGTCGGCACTGCATGCGGTTTTGAAGACCATTGAGGCGAGGATGTCGAAAGATTCCACCGGGATAATCCCACAGGATGAATGCGGCATGGTGGTTCAAGAAGGTTCAAACGGTGGGTGGCGGGATGCGCTTGGTATTGGGCAGGCGGATGATCCCGGCATCGGGCAGGCGGATGATCCCGGTATTGGGCAGCCGAATGCGCCCGGCATGCCACGGCAGATGCAATCCGGCATGCGCCTGCAGACTGAACCCAGCCTGCAGGCCTGCCTGCGGCGGCTCCGGTTCCTGATTCAAGCCGGCGTGGGGTATGTCCATCTCGATCGCCCGGCAAACAGTGTGTCGGCGGGGGAAGCGCAGCGGCTGTCCCTGGCCGGGCTTCTCGGGAGCGGGCTTACTTCCCTGACAGTGCTTCTTGACGAACCGACCCGAGGACTTCACCCCTCGGAAGTCCGCGCACTGGTTGATGCGCTGCTTGACCTCCGCGGTCCGCCTGACGAGGATTCATCCAATACGGTTCTCGTTGTGGAACACGATCCCGAGGTTCTGCGCGCCGCCGATTACATCATCGACATGGGACCGGGTGCGGGAGCGGATGGCGGAATGATCGTTGCCCAAGGCTCGCCAGAAGAGGTGTCCAGGCAGGACACGGCGACGGCACGCTGGCTGCGCGGTGAGCGCCGGCCCGTGCTCCGGGCCAGGAGGAAACCGGAAAGGTGGATGCAGGTTCAGGGCGCGGAAGGAAACAACCTGAAAAACATCGATGTTTCCCTGCCGCTGGGTACGCTTGTGGGCTTGTGCGGCGTCTCGGGTTCCGGAAAAAGCACCCTGATGGTTGACACGCTTGGATTGGCGTTGGCTCCGAAAAAACAGACAACCTCGGTTGCCTATGAAAATGTGGAACCAGAACGTCACAGGGCAATCCTCAATGCGCCAAAAAGGGTCGTCGTCGTGGATCAGACCCGCACCGGCATCAACAACCCGGCTGATTTCCTCGGCCTCAATCCGGTGATACACGGGCTTTACGCGGAGAGTGAGGATGCGCGGGCGCTTGAGATGGATGCGGAAATGCTTGGGCGGCATTGCTCCGTATGCGGGGGAAGCGGCTTCATACGGACGGACATGGGTTTTCTCCCGGACATCCTGGAAGCCTGTGAACCCTGCCGCGGCACTGGATATCGGGCAGAGGCATGGGATCTGCGCCTTCGCGGCGTTCCTTTGCCCGAATTCTTCGACCTGACCATTGATGAAGTGCTGGAGAAATTCGGAGATGAAGAAAAACTGTCCCTGCAGCTGAAAACAGCGCAGCATGTCGGTCTTGGATATCTGACACTGAGGCAGCCCGGCCATTCTCTTTCCGGCGGCGAGGCGCAGCGTTTGAAAATTGCCAGGGAACTGAGCCGCAAGATGAAGAAAGAGGAGCCTTCCCTGTTCATTCTGGATGAACCGACCCTCGGCCTGCATCTGGAGGACGTGGCCGTTCTGGTGAAGGTGCTTCATCAGCTGGTGGATGGGGACTGGGGTCGGGACGGGGATGAAGATGGGGACGGGGATGGAGATGGAGACGGGGATAGAGATGGGGACGGGGGTATGAGGAACACCGTACTCGTTGTCGAGCACCATCCCCATGTGCTTGCGGCTTGTGACTGGCTGGTTGAATTGGGGCCTGTGGGCGGACCGGATGGCGGATACTTGATCGCGGAAGGAACGCCGGAGCAAGTCGCCTCGGGAACAACGCCCACGGCGCCTTATCTAAAGGGGGTGCTCGCCGATGCTCAAATTCGTTGAAACCCGTCTGCCCATTTTGCTGGGAGATCCTTCGCCTTGCCTGCGCCTGATGGTCCTGAAGGAATCGATGGGGTATCCGGATGAGGATCCGGAGGTAATGGAGCTGCTGGATCTCCGTGAGAAAGATCCTTTGGCATCCGCGCTGTTCAGCCGCCAAAAAGAGAACGGCTCCTGGGAGGCTGACGGGCAGCTATGGCAGGGAGGGACGCTGCGAGCCACCACGCTTGCATTGATGCGGCTGGGTTATCTGGGTTTCACATCGGCGCATGCCGCAGTGCGTCGCGGTGCGGACTACATTTTTTCCCTGCAGCAGGAGGACGGCGGGTGGCCGCTGCTGCGTGGTCACGGCGAAGAGGAAGGCTATGCCATGATCCCCTTGCAGACGGCTTTGCCGCTGCGTGCCCTTGCCATGTGCGGCTTCGGAACGGATCCCCGCGCGGAAAAAGCCTATTGCTGGCTCCTGTCAAGGCGTTTGGAGGATGGCGCGTGGCCGACCGGCATTGCAGGCGGCACGGAATCCACAGGCGTGTACGGTTTCGTCGGAGGATACCGCAGGCTTGCCCATTCACGCTGGGGCTGCCGGTCCAATACGACCGGGGCGCTCCTGTGCCTGGCGCATCACCCGGATCGGCGACAGGGTCCGGAAGCCAGACGCGCACTCGACCTGATTCTTGGCCGCGAAACACGGGAAGTGAAAAACGTGGGACTGGAAGTTTCACGACTTATCGGAGCGGAACCCACCCGCGGCGTCTTCACCTATTTCGCACGCTTCGATCCGGCGCTCATTCTCGATCTGTGCCGGCTTACGGGTGCCACAAGAGCCGATATGCGCGTGTCGGGTCTGTTGGGAATGATTCTCGGCCTGCTCGGTGAATCCGGGATATGGCATTATGAAGCGCAGCTCCAGGTATCCCGTTGGGTGACGTTCGACCTCCTCCGGTCCCTTTCCTCGATTCAACCTGAGGGGGATTGGATGGGCATGGAGCCGCGCACGCCTTTTCAGCCGTATGTGTCAAGGCGCAAGCGGTTTTGAGTGGAAGGGAGCAGCTAAAATTCCTCTTGTTTGCTGTTCATGAGGTGCAGCCAATCCGTATCTGCATACAAATCAAGTATGATACTCGTGTAAAAACTCGATTCATCGAGTTTTTATGCAGGATTCTTTAGGAATCCTGCATGTGAATGGCACCTAAGGTGCCATTCACACACGGAATCACGTGATTCACTGTCATTCTGCGGCATCTGCCGCAGAATGCATGCAAGTTGCCATACGCAACTTGCATGAAAAAGTCGAAAATCGACTTTTTACAGTGGAATCAAGTATCATTTGCATCAAAGAACTTCCATACGGCAAAAGCAGGAATGATATCAATATTGCCGATCTTTCCGAAGTTTTCAAAGCTGCATCGTATTCCGTGCAGGGCAGAGCGCTCTTTCATAAAAAGGTTCATGCTTTGCATGCTCCCTTTCGTGCCCGATTTAACTTCAATAGGAACAATCTGATACTCCCTGACAATCAGGTAATCGACCTCTGCATTACTTGAGCGGTTTTCCCTGTGCCAGTAGTACATCTTTGATTTCTCTCTAGGATTCCCGTAAGCGAGGAGTTCGGTTCCCACCACGACTTCCATCAAAGCACCAGCATTACTTAATGAATTCTGTTCCATGGTAAGCAGTTTTGCTCTGTTGAGACCACTCATTTTATTGTATAGTCCGGCATCAAGGGGGATTAACTTGAATACCTTCGGGTTGGAAGAAGCCCCCAGGGGGACACCATTACCTGATGAATGCGTTACCCTGATGAGAAGCCCTGCCATTTCAAGAAGCGCTACTGCTTCTTTGATTTGTAGATGGTTCAACTGTTCGGAAGCGGTCGTGTATTTGAATTTTCCTCCAGCCTGCCGTATGGCTGAGATAAAAATCTCTTCGAGCCGGGAAGAAGGGATCCGTTTTCGGTATTTGGAGAAGTCATCAATAAATGAGGTCATAAGTTCATCCAGTATCTCATAGCAGCTAATCAAGTCACCTGTGCGCCTGTAATAATCAACCACTTCGGGAAATCCGCCAATCAGCATGTAGATTCGGAACATTTTACTGATTTTATCATAAAAGGGCTTTTCAAGCGGATTCTCCCATGATGCAAGATTGACTAGCCTTATGAGTGCCTCCTCTTCGCAAGCCGAAAGAAATTCTTTGAAGCTCAATGGCCGCATAAAGAGAAACTGGATTCGACCAACACCAAAAGAGGGGATTCTTTCCATTGCAAATTCCAGAAGCGAACCTGCAGCGATCAAATGGAGAGAGGGTAATTTTTCATAAAAGTATCGAAGCGATGCGATGGCCTCTTCACAGCTTTGAATTTCATCAAAGAAGAGGAGTGTTTCCTGGGGGATAATGCGGATACCATAATATGCGGATAATTTTAGAACAATCTCTTCAGGTGAGTTATTTTCTTTGAAAAAAAGCGCTACATCAGGAGTGGAATCAAAGTTGACTTCACAAAAAGAGGCAAAGTTTTTGGAAAACTCCCTGACTACCCAAGTTTTTCCAACTTGTCTGGCACCTCTGATAAGGAGAGGCTTTCTCCTGCTTGAGGTTTTCCATTCTTCAAGATCACGTAGAATTTCCCTCTTCACAATGCCCTCCTGCAGTATGATAAAAAAGCAAGGCAATGATATGCTCCTGATTATACAATAACAAGGCACAAAAAGCAATGTTATATTAAAATAACAAGGCACAAATAGAAATTATTTGATAAAAAAGCAAATCAATCGCGAAAAAACTGGCATGGGTGAATTCTCCATGACAAAAGTGAGATTTTATAACAGAAAGCAGCAAAAGAGTGTCTGCAGGATGATGAATAATAAGTCGGTTCATGCAGGTGGGATCATCAATGTGATGCAATCCATGATAATATTGACGGGTAAAGAAGGAGGCGTGACGCGATGACGGATAAAGTGCGATATGAAGAATTGCTGCCACACGAATTTCAAGACAGGCTGTCGAAGAAACCAATCGGCTATCTTCCCCTCGGCACCCTGGAATGGCATGGGCCCCACAATGCGTTAGGAGCCGACGGCATCCAGTCGCGCGGTTTGTTTGAACGGGCGGCGCGATCTTTTGGAGGAATCGTCCTGCCACCGCTATGGGTTGGACCTGATAGGATCCGTCTTGAACAGGACGGCAATTATTTGATTGGAATGGACTATGCCGATGTAACCGAGCCGAACAGGCAACTGCCTGGCAGCTGCTACTGGGTATCGAAAGGATTGTTTGTTCTGCAGGTAGAGGCACTGCTTTCCCAGTGCAAGAGGGCAGGTTTCCGATGCATTGTCGCAGATGGGCACGGCCCTTCCCGCATCGCGTGGAGCGAGATGGCCGATTCGTGGGAAAGGCAGTTCTGCCTGGTCCTTGTGTCTTCCATCCGTGACTTTCCTGAAGGGGGATGGCTCACGCAGAACGACCATGCGGCAAAGAATGAAACCTCCCTCATGCTGGCCGTCCGTCCGGATCTGGTGGATATGGGGCAATTGCCTCCGGACAGGAATGTCTGGCCCGTCGGTGTCG
>CAZFWQ010000006.1:27399-27609 GCA_964522755.1 uncultured Oscillospiraceae bacterium
GAAGTAAGTTGAAGGCATTGGGATTCTGCTGATATCTGTTATAATCTACAGATGTTGGAATTCTATGATTTTTCCACAACAAGCCAGGGAGGGAACACATGAGCTTTCGCGAAAGAGTCCTGTCATGCCTTGGTAAATTTCCGTCAAAACCGGATGCCATGTGCGTTCATCAAATCGATTCGGCTGATTGCGGAACATATGAAAGACGTC
>CAZFWQ010000007.1:0-3835 GCA_964522755.1 uncultured Oscillospiraceae bacterium
GCGCGCATATTGAGACCACTGCCGATGCCTTTTGCCATAATTCCTTGTGATCGGGTCCTTTTCGCCGACTATGCAGTGGATGGGTACGTCGAGCTTGTCGTACTGATACAGTTCGCAATCGTAGAAAAATCGATAATAGTTTCTTGCGTCATGCCTGAAGGATTTGACCATGATATCCAGATATTCCTGTTGAATCTTGAGTTTCGGCAGGCCTATCAATCCAAGGTATTTCATGATGATGCCATCCGATACCATTTTCCAGGGATCATAGTCCTTGCCGAGCAGCTTCACATTGCCGGGAGGAAGGATGCCGCCCAGGAATACGCCTTTGACGGCAATGTTATCCTGTTTCAGCTGGTTGGCCGTTGCAATGGTCAGTGCGCTTCCCACACAGTGACCGTACAGGATGATTTCTCCCGCTATCGTTTCCTTTATCTCTTCGACCAGCTTGGCCACGATCGTGGAGTTCATCTCTAGTTCCTGCACGTCGCCGGCTTCACGCCCCGGCAGATGCACGGCATATACATTGTGATTCACTGCGATATTCCGTATGGAGTCCGCCAGGTCCTTGTAGACGATTCCGTTGCCGCCGCCGTAAGGGAAGCAGATGATGCTCGTATTCGATTCCTCGTCGTTTCCGGACAACCGCAGCAGCAGATTGCCGCGCGTTCCCGCAATGGCTTTCAAAGCCAGCGCATCGGACAGGCTTGCGATGGTGGGATTGTTGTACAGGTCGGAAAAAGTCACTGCCCTGCCCATCAGGCCTATTGCGGTCACCGCGCTCAGTGAGTCGCCACCCAACTGGAAAAAATTGTCGTTGATTCCCATCTTGCCGATTTCAAGCACTTCCCGCCAGATACGGGCGATTGACTCCTCGGAATCATTCCGCGGCGCCACGAACACATTCTGGGCAAGTGCGGACTGGTCCGGCAGGGGAAGTTTCAGCCGGTCTACCTTTCCGTTGTCATTCAGGGGTATCTTATCCATTTTTATGAAATAGGCCGGCATCATGTATTCCGGCAAATGCACGGCAAGGAACTCCCTCAGTTCGCAAAGCTCAAAATCCCCACAGGGGATGTAGTACGAGATCATCTGCTTGATCCCGTTGCTGCCGTCCCTGGTAATGACAGTGACCTCCCTGATTTTCCCGAACAGAAGCATCGCTGATTCGATTTCGCCCAATTCTATCCGGTGTCCCCTGATTTTGATCTGGCTGTCGATACGGCCAAGGTATTCCATGTCGCCCTGCGAATAGAATCTGGCCAGGTCCCCGGACCGGTACATGATTTCGCCCGGGACGAATGGATTGGGAACGAATTTTTCCGCGGTCAGGCTGTCGTTGTTGAGATAGCCTCTCCCGACCCCGTCGCCTCCGACGCAAATCTCCCCGGCCACGCCGATTGGCAGCGGATTCAGCTTGCCGTCAAGGATATAGGCGGTTGTCGTGGGGATGGGCCTGCCGATATTGCAGACATTCGATGCGATGTCTTCATCGCTGAGTTCAATGTAAGTGACATGTACAGTTGTTTCCGTAATCCCGTACATGTTTATCAGTTTTGTTTCAGGATGGTTGGTCCGGAAAGGCTTCAGCATGACGGGCTTCAGGGCTTCACCGCCGAATATGACATACCGGAGGCACAGGGACTGGTCCGGCCTTTTCCTGTCCGCGTCGACAAGGTTGTAGAAGGCGCCCGGGGTTTGATTGAGAACGGTGACCTGCTCATTTTTCAGTACGGCGAGAAACCGATCGGTATCCTGTGCCGTGTTTTTCGGGACAATGACGAGTCTGCCGCCATATAGCAGCGCCCCGTACATTTCCCAGACCGAAAAGTCGAAGCAGTATGAATGGAACAGGGTCCAGCAGTCCTCCTGCCCGAAATCAAACTGCATCTGATCGTTGAAAAGCAGCCGGACAACGTTCGCGTGTTCAATCATGGCCCCTTTCGGCTTGCCGGTCGAACCCGACGTATATATCACGTAAAGCAGGTCCTTCGGTTGGTTCAGGGAAACAGGATTCTCCGTGTCCTTTTCATCAGGCACTTTTTCAAGCAGCTTGTAAATATCAAGGATTTCCCCGTTGAAATTCAGTCCGGAAATCAAGTCCGCCCGTGAAAGGAGTAGGTTCGTCCTGCTGTCTTCCAGCATATACTCGATTCTCGACTTCGGGTAATCGGGGTCCATGGGCAGATAAGCCCCTCCGGCCTTCACAATCCCCAGGATGCCGATGATCATCTCGAAGGTCCTGGGAACAAGCATGCCAACAATCACTTCAGGCCCCACCCCTTTTGTCCGAAGGATTCCGGCGAGGATATTTGCTTTTTCATTCAGTTCCCCATAGGTCATGGTGTCCTGGTTCAAAACAAGCGCCGTGGCTTCCGGGATTCTTTCCGCCTGTTCCTCGAACAACTGGGCTATGGTCGCATCACGGGGAAAGGAGGCCATTCCGTCATTGAATGAAAAGAGCACTTTCGCCCATTCCTTTTCCGACAGCATGTGGATGTCGGCCAGCTTTTTCGTTGGATTGTCCAAGGCGTGCCATAATAGTCGGATGATATGATCGTGCATGAATTCGATTTCCTTGGAAAAGAAATGCTCCGTCAGGAAATCATAATTCAGGATGATCCTGCCGTCGGATTCCCTGTCGTTGATATGCATGTACAGGGATTCGACCTGATGCTCATTGAAATGCCACCGGGCTTCAAGCTTGGCCTGATTGTCATCCTTGTTCATTTTCGCATTCTGATAGGAGATGGCAATGTCGAAGAGCTTGTCGACACCGCTGTTCTGCGCCCTTGCATCCTTCAACAGGTGGTCATACGGGTATTTCTGGTGCTTCAGGACGGAAAGCCATTGTTTGTCGACCATTTTCGAGAACTCGATGAAATTGAGTTCCCCATTGATGGGGATTCGAAGCGGAACCGTGCTGATGAACATGCCGATGGTCTTTTTTTCCCTGGCATTTGTCCGATTCAGCACCGGTGTCCCGATGGTGATGTCACTATTGTTCTTGACGCGGTTGATGTAGATGCAAAGTGCCGAGAAGAATAGGGCGAACATGGACGTCCTGTTTTCCGAACAGTGCGTCTTCATTTTCAGCGCCAGCTTATCGGGAATGATGAAGCTTTTCCGTTTGGCATGCAGCGCCGTCCGGGTGGATGCCCGGCTCTTCAAGGTTGCAGGTTCCTGGGCTCTTTCAAATTGGGTGTTCCAGAATGCCCGATCCCGATCATATTTCTCTGAATGCAGATAGGCCTGTTCGCTTTCCATGTACTCGAGATAAGACGGGTTGCCGTCAGCGGGGATGGGCTGGTTGTTCTGCAGCATGCGGTAATAGGACAGGACCTCGTTTCCAAGCTGCACGAGGGACCATGCGTCCGAGATGAGGTGATGGATGCGTACAAAAAACCCGCACGATGCGTCATCAATTTTCAAGAGTGCGAAATAGAACAAATCCGCATCCAGTATTTCAAAAGGCAGCGTTGTCTGGTACTGATCCCAAGCATACAGTTTTTCACGGGTTCCCCTGCTGAAATCATGATAATCCATCCGGTATTCCTGCAAAGGCGAAAAGTACTGCATTGGCTTGCCGGATTGTTCGGCAAACCGTATCCGGAAACCGTCATTTCTTTTCAACAACAAGTTGACGGCCTGGTTCATCAGCCCGTACTCCAGGATTTCATCGATTTTCATGGTGGCTGCAATATTCCCAATTCCGGTACCCGGGTTCAGCTTTTCCAAAAACCAGATACTTTGCTGAGGGTACGTCAAAGGATGGAATCCAGCTTCCGTACTCAAAGAAAACACCTCTTCCCATATCATTTGTAAATCACATTGT
>CAZFWQ010000007.1:3845-19036 GCA_964522755.1 uncultured Oscillospiraceae bacterium
CACATTGTTTCGCTTTCTGTAAATCAATTGCTCGTCTTTTGCATGAACCTGAAGGATGAACAAACCTGGTGAATAACCTTTATCATTACCAACCTCGGCAAAGGATGAACCAGTGCAAAATAAAATAAACCTCCTCCCTTGTCGCTTACTGTAAAAGTATCATAACGAATTCAATAATTCATTGACAAATTTCATTATATTTTACATAACTAGGAAATTTTTTTATCACGGCCTACATGCCCGGAAGAACTGTCATGTACCGCCTAGAATATCTTTTTAATGGAAGCCGCCGTAGTGGTGCTATAATGGATCATGTGTCAACCATTGTCACTTCGACCGTGAAATACGGCAGCACCGCATGCTTCCGGCACCACGCCGACCCATTGGTTGAATGGGCAGAACGGGAAATAATAAACTCCGGAAGGATAATCCATGGTTAGTTTTCTGATCACAATCCACCCTAACGGCGACATCCACACAGTTTATTGGAGTGTCCCCGTATATATCGTCCCCATGCATCAGAAATCTTTTGTTGATTTGTTTCACGCCGGGGAAAAAGAGGCTGTTCTTGGCCTGATTGAAAAGTGTATGAACCAGGATGCGGTGGTTGTCAGTGAAACCGGGCTGCGATTGAACAATGAAGACGCCAGGATCATGATTTCACTGCTGAAGGCGGAAGATCAGGTCTGCGTGTTTGCACAGAGCGAAGGACTGCCTGGTGGAGATGCCTTCAGGACTGAATCAAGGGAGGTCATCCACAGATTCATGAAGACCATGAAATCCTCATTGACATGGAATGATTCAGGATACGATTCCTCGACACGCTTTCAGCTTGACAAGATTCAGGTCCTGAACAGTGAGCTTGTCAATACAAAAAGGACAATGGAAAAACTGAACGCGCAGCTGAAAAAGGCAAACGCGGATTTGAGCAACAGGCTGGTGAAAGACCATCTGACAGGGCTTGTCAGCCGATACCAGTACGGGGCGGAAATGGAGCTGGTGATAGCCGCATACCCGGGAACACTTGGTGTGTTCACCTTTTTGGACATCGACAACTTCAAGGCGGTCAACGATGCCTTCGGTCACGCAGCCGGCGACAGCTACCTGATTGAGTTTGCCGACAGGCTGAAAAGGCTCCAAGTCGACAACACGGTCAAAATGCGGATATCCGGCGACGAGTTCGGCCTGTTCACCTATGGTTTGCGCGAGGCAGGCGCATCAACGTTTCAGGCTATCTGGGACCAGATTGAAGGGCATGTGCTGTGCAATCCCATTGAAGTGGGCGGAGAACGCCTTCCGGTATCAGTCAGCGCCGGCATGTCCGTATTTGGAATGGATACGGGAGAAATCTATGAATTGATTGATTTTGCGGATTACGCGATGTATTGCGCGAAAAAGAACGGCAAACATGGTTACCAGGTGTTTTCCAAAGTCAATTACGTTAAGGCGAAAAGCATATCGAACCAAACATGAAGAGCCTGGGAGGCTACACATGACAATGAACGCAGCCATCCTGATTATTGTCCTGCTCGTATCTGTTTTTTTCATATTCGTGGAAGTGTTCACGGTGCTTTTCATGATGACGGGCATGACCGAAAGAAAAGCGCGTTTCCAGGTCATATCCCTGCTGACAGGCACGGGGTTCACCACAAGTGAAAGCGAAGTGATTGTTTCGTCCAGGCGGCGCAGGCGGTTGGCCACCATCACCATGCTGTTCGGATATATCTTTTCGGTTTCGATTGTGTCCATGATGGTCAATGCAATCGTCACATTCGTAAATGTCGGAAACCAGAGCCCTTTGAACACGGTCATCATCATTGCCTCTTTTGGCATATTCCTGATTCTGGTCAAGCGGATTCCCTTTTTCAGGGACCGGTTCGACAACCTCGTCAAGAAAGCCGGCGCGAAGTTCATGTTCAGCGCGACATCCAATCCCCTGCTTGTGCTTGACTATTATGGAGATCGCGCCATAGTGGAAATCCGCATCACGGAAGTGCCGGAGGCTCTTTCCGGAAAAACGCTCGCCGAAGCCGAGATGAAGAAGAAATATGGACTGCATGTTTTCGTCATCAAGCGCGCGCATGAAACAAGGCATGAGGTCGGCCCGGATGACATGCTTCTTCCGGGAGATCGAATCGTGCTGTTCGGTGCCCTGAACACAATCCACGAATTGTTCAGCATGCGGCCATCCTTCGGGAAACAGGATGACCCGAACTGATTGGCCTGCTGAATGTTTAGCCTTTTTACGGGATTCGTTCACCCATGCAGGGCATGTATGGTATAAGCCGCCCATTGCAGAATGGTTATGGCGCAAGCCGGCCCTTGCTGTTCATATACTTCGCGATGTCCATCGCATCCTTGATTTCCAGGTCCTTTTCACCTGCCAGGGACTCCAGATGATGCCTGAATTCGTGTTTCAGCGTGTGCCTGAGTTTTTCCTTCAGCTCATCGGGGGGAAGATGTCCGTACACGCTTGAAAACGAACCGTAATAGATGGCGATGTACCGGCCAAGATGGCCGTCGACGCGATATTCCCCCATGACGAAGAGGTCGTTCCCCATGCTTTTCGCGTGATACCTGCCTTCCGGCAGGAGAATGATGCCGCCGTTGAGGTACTTGAAAAACTCCCGGGGGAGTTCGGCGGCGATATCGTCCAGCATGGCTTCCACTTCTTCTATGGGTATCATCCACATCCTCCTTGCGTGTTGTCGTCGCAGGATTTGACAATTCCGCCCGGCGGAAGGAACATGACCTGCCGGATTCATTACCCAAGCACTTTCCAGAGGTCCGCCAGGACGGCGATTTCATACGTGGGCCGAATCCCCGTCATGTTTTCCTTCCGGGCCGGATTGTACCAGCACGTATCGATGCCGAAGCCGAGGCCGCCCCTGATGTCCGAGGTCAGGCTGTCGCCCACCATCAGTACGGTATCCCTGTCGGAATGTCCGAGCCGGAGCAAGGCAAGCTCGAAAATACGGGGGTCCGGTTTTGATACGCCGGCGGATTCCGAAATGACTATCGTCTCGAAGCACCTGGCAATGGGCGCCTTTGCTATCCTGTTTTCCTGAACGCTTTTCAATCCGTTTGTGATGATGGCGAGACGGTACTTTCCATGCAGGCCTTCTACCAGCTCTGTACTTCCATCGAAGAGAAAACAGGCGTTTCCCAGGGCTTCCTCGTAGGAGCGGGCAAAGTCCACCGGATTGAAATCTTCTTGCAGGCGGACTGCCAATCTCTTGAAACGTTCCACCTTCAGGACCCCTTGTGAGATCCTGCCTTCCTCGAACTCCTTCCATATCGCGGAATTGATTTCCTGATATGCTTTCAGGTGAGAAAATTCATCGTACTGAATGCCAAAAACTTTCACAGTCTGCTCGAAAGCGTGTTTTTCGGAACGGTGAAAATCAAAAAGGGTTTCGTCCGCGTCAAACAGGATGATTTCATACTTCATGGACGACCTCCTGATTCTGCATTACGACAGCACTCCATTCAGCATAGCAGAAAGGGAGGGCATATGCATTCAAAAGCCGCGCATTGGGAGCGGATGCATAACCGGATGCATATCCGTCACCCCGCATCTGCCGAATGAGTTATAATGTTTACAGGCTCTCGCAGGAGGATAATGCATGAAATCACGCTATCTCGGACTGGACATGCTGCGTGGAATTGGAATATTCATCCTAATATGGATGCATTCAGCTTTTTATTACTTCGATGGCCTGTATGATCTGGATTTTTCCAATCCTCCCTTCATCGTTACGCTGATCGGCCTGATGCTAATGTTTGCGGGCGTTTTTGCGATGATTAGCGGTACTGCGCACACCGTCCAGTACTTTCGAAAGACGAGCGAACAGGGGTTCACGAGCGGAAAGCTGCTGAAATACAATACCGTCAATGCGCTGCTGATGCTTGCCGTCGCCTGGCTGTATTTTGTCCTTACAGGGCCGGGACTGGTGGATATGGGCAAAAAGACCATGAACAACAGCATCTTCGTGGATCTGATCCGAAACGGCATCTGGAAAGGTTTCAGCCTGGAGCGGTTTCTTTATGTTGACAGCCTGGTGATGATTGGGCTCAACCTCCTCCTTCTCGGACCTGTTTTCATCCTCATCAGCCGCAGGCATCATCCTGCCATTGGTAATGGATTGGCCACGAAGGGCATGACTGGTTCGGTGCCTGTCAGTTCCATGAAAGTCATTCCGCCATCGATGTCACGTGAAGGCTCAAAACAGCCGGCATCCGCACCGTGGCTGATCTCCGGCCTTGCCTTCTTCCTGCTGTCCCTTTTGCGCATCCCCTTGTATGAAGCATACATGGCCGCATCCGGACAGGGCCGGCATGGAACTGTCCTGCTGCTGAACTGGCTTGTGAATAAAAACAATCCCCTCATGCCGTATTTGTCATTCGGCCTTCTTGGCGCATGGATGGGCGTCCTGCTGGTCCGGGGAGACTGGAAGCGCATGGTTCGCCAGGTGCTCCCTGTCGGGATGATATTGTTTGCTGCCGGTGCGGCGCTTTATGTGAAGCTTCCGGATACCATGCTGCAAAGAAGCATCGACGGAAAATGGTTTGCCATCATGACGGCCCAACTCGGCCTGTTTCTTATGCTTGTCCTCCTGATGCTGCGCATGTTTGATTTCAGGAAAGCCGGACCCATTCGGCAACTGCCTCCCGCACTGGCCTTCTTCAGCCGCTTCGGTGTGGCCGGACTGACCGCGTTTTTCTTCGAGAGCATTGTCAGCGCCTTCGCTTTCCGATTCATCAGGCTATTCATGCCCACGCTGAGATTTGATCTGCCTGGCTCACTGCTGTACGGATTCTCTCTTGCCCTCGTGTGGGGCTTCCTGCTGATTCTGTGGGAAAAACACGATTACCGGTATGGGATTGAATACGCCATCTGCAGGCTGCTTGCTCCCTTTGGCCACAGCGCCAAACAGGATAAGCTGAGCCGGAAAGAAAAAGATCGGAATCGTTCGGAAGAAAATACAGGTGGAACGCCATGAAGGGAATCATGGATTATTTCCTGCTTCGCTGGCATATGTACCGGGCATCGGCCGCAGCCATCCGCCGCTACCAGGAGGCCGGGGTCTTGCGGCTTGTCCGCCACGCCATCGGCAACGCCCCGTTTTACAGGGAACAATACAAGGACATGCCGATACAGTCGCTGGAAGATTTTCATCGGCTGCCAACCATCAACAAGCAAATCATGATGGACCATTTTGACGGGATTAACACTTGTGGCCTGAAACTTGCGGAAGTAATGGAATTTGCGGTTGAAAAAGAGCTGAATAGGGATTTTCTCGGCTATTTCCAGGATGAATTCGTCATTGGCCTATCAAGTGGGACGAGTGGAAACAAGGGCATCTTTGTCACGCCGAAAGAACTGACCAGGCGGCTTCCTTTCGTCTTCCTGGCGCGAAGCGGCATTCCGCTCCGCCTGCTGCCCTTTCGCATCCTTTTCCTGCTGCGGGTTTTCAGCCAGGGATTTGCCGACATCCATGCGCCGTTCATCCATTTGCATTACATGGCAACCATGACGCCGGTGCCGGAACTGCTGAAAGCTGTCAACGACAGCCGCATCAATATCCTGATGGCGCCTCCCAGCCTTGTCCGGCTCATCCTTCCCCATAGGGAGAAAATCCTGAAACCGCTGAAAATGATCGTCTGTTACGCGGAAGTATTGGAAGAGGAAGAGAAACAACGTTTTCAAGAAGCCTTCGGCGTGCGGGTAATCGAGATATACCAGGCAAGCGAGGGGCAGATCGGGAGCGCATGCCGGTGCGGCAACCTGCACGTCAACGAAGACCTGGTCTATGTGGAACTGTTTGATGAATTCGGGAACCCTGTGCCTGCGGAAGCAGGGAATCCAGTGCCTGCGGAAGCAGGGAATCCAGTGCCTGCAAGGACCGGGAATCGTGTGATTGCAGGGGCTTCAGCCGTAAATCCCGTGTCTGGCGATGCAGGGGGCAAATCCTCCGTTCCTGCCATGGATGGGCCCGCTAGCCGGATGCTTGTGACAAACCTGGTGAATTTTGCACAGCCGCTCATACGTTATGAAATGAATGATTTGCTGGTGCCCGGCGGAAAATGCCCATGCGGAAGTTCCTTCCGGACAATCCGGAAGATACTGGGCCGCCGGGACGACGTCATCTGGCTGAGAAACAACCGGCATATCCTGCAGCACGTGTTTCCAGACCTCGTCAGCCGCTGGATCATCACGGGAAGCAGCAGCATCCGCGAGTTCCAGGTTGTCCAGGCATCGGAAAATGCGCTGCGGATAGCTGTGGAACTAACTGAGGATGGGGCAGGTGAAAGGGAGTCTGTTGCAGATGCTCTGACGCGGCGAATGAAAATAGAGCTGGAGCGCTTTGATGTGGCCGTTGAGGTGGAGATTGTGTTTGAGGACATCAAACTGCCGGCGGACATGTCGAAATACAAGCGCTTCATCAGCCTGGCGCAGCCGACGGATAAAGGGGAGACCAGGTGAAGGGGAGACAAAGTGAAAGCAGCATGCTGAAAAAACTTCTGAGATCTCCCTTCACGGCATTGTTTGATGAGGCGCAGCTTCTTCCTGAAATTCGCCGCAGCATCCTGTTCATGATCATGGGAAACATGTGTGGAAACCTGTTCAACGTGATAGCAGCCGGCACCGCGCTGACGGGCCTTGCAGGCAAATTGGGCGCGAATGACTTCCTCTTCGGCGTCTTGACGGCCATTCCGTTTTTTGGAACGCTGCTGCAGATTCCCGCGGCTATTTTGGTCAGCCGGACAAAAAAACGCAAGAAATACATGCTGACGTTCGGTACCCTTTCCCGGGCATTATGGATACTGATGGGGTTGGTTCCCTGGATTGTGCCCATGCAGCCCGCCTGGCTTCGCATCTGGACCGTTATTTTCCTTGTGGGCGTCTCTTCCGTGGGCGGATCCTTCATCAATGTCTGCTTCACCCCATGGATGGCGGACCTGGTGCCCGTCACCATACGGGGCCGCTGGATGTCCCTGCGGGAAAGAATCGGCTCCGTTCTCGCCGTAAGCATGGGATTGCTCTCTGCCTACCTGCTGGACACCTTGCCCGGATACTCCGGGTATGCGCTGGTATTCGTCCTGGGCGGTACTTTCGGTGTGTTGGACATGTTCTGCTTCATCGGGGTGAAAAACGTCCCGATGAAAACGGCTTCCGATGTCAGCCTGTCCTCGGTCCTCCGGCAGATGCATATGGACAAGCCATTCTTCCGCTTCCTGCTGTTCTGGACGCTCTGGTCATTGTCCTCGAATATGGCCAATCCCTTTTTCGCCCGTTTCGCCCTTGGACCACTACAGCTTTCCTTCATGCAAATCACCCTTGCCGGCCAGGTTACCGCATCGGTGGCAACCGTGCTTTTCATACCGCGTTGGGGCAGGCTGATGGACCGTTACGGATACAAGCCCATCATGTGGGCAGCATGCCTGGTCACGGCTTCTGCACCCGCCATCTGGCTGTTTTCGACCCCGGGGAGCGCCCTGACCATGTTCCTGTTCAACGCCGTCGGCGCATCCTTCTGGTGCGCCGTGAACCTTGGGGCCTTGAATACGCTGCTTGCCCTGTCGCCGGCACAGCATCGCCCATCCTACATTGCTGTTTTCTCCGCCGTCACTTCCATCGCAGGCGCGTTCACAGGCGTGCTCCTTGGTGGGATGCTGCTCCAGGGCATACAGGATTATGTCGCATACAACAAGGTCACCGTCTTTGGTGCGGTTCCCGATCATTACCGGATCGTTTTTGTTTTGGCGATGGGACTGCGCATTGCGACGGTACTTGTTTTTTTACCGAAAATTGAAAACAACAAGGCAGCCACCTTCGCAGACATGAGGAGGGATTTTTTTAACCGGCTGATTGGCGGAAGATGAGCAATCATGATTCCGACTGGACAATCATGATTCCGACTGGACAATCATGATTCCGATTGGACAACCATGATTCCGATTGGACAATCATGATTCCGATTGGACAATCATGATTCCGATTGGACAATCATGATTCCGACTGGACAATCATGATTCCGACTGGACAATCATGATTTGGATGCGCTGCCAGGGAGAGGATGGCCTTTCCTATCAGGGAGTGGGTGATGTTTTCCCGGCAACCTTCAGCCGGGCTTTGGCACGGGCGATGCCATGCCGCGAATGATTCTTTTCCGCAATGGAAACAAGCGGGTCATGAAGGCGGGCATCTGCGCGGGACAGTGCTTTCTGGGCACGCGCGACATCGATTTGTTCCGGCCATTCCGCGGCGTTTACGACAATGATTGTCAGGGAGGATCCCACTTCCGCATACCCATTTGTTGCGGCGGCTATTCGCCATTGCCCGTTCATCTTCAACCGGATTTCACCCGGCGTCAGGGCTGCGATCAGCGGCGAATGGCCCGGCAGGATGCCTATTTCCCCATCTTTGCAGGTGAAGACGACCATCTCGGCAAGACCATCGAAGAACATCTCATAAGGTGTCACGATTTTGACTTGCAGGGTTTTCTCATTCATAGATCATTCTCCACCCGACGTATTATTGCCGGCCCGCCTGGTAGGCCTTGTAAACATCGTCTATCGATCCCTTCATGAAGAAATGCTGTTCCGGGATGTGATCGACCCCACCTGAAATAATCTCTCCGAACCCTCTGACTGTTTCAGATATCGGAACATATTTGCCCTCATATCCTGTGGAACTTTCCGCGACAAAAAACGGCTGCGACAGGAACCGCTGGATCTTGCGGGCGCGATTGACTGTCAGCTTGTCCTGGTCGCTGAGTTCCTCCATACCCAGGATGGCGATGATGTCCTGCAGCTCCTTGTAACGCTGCAGCGTTTCCTGAACCCGCCTGGCAATCCGATAGTGGTTCATGCCAACGACTGATTCCGACAGGATGCGGGAAGAGGATTCAAGAGGATCCACGGCCGGATAGATGCCGAGTTCCACTACTGCCCTGGACAGGACCGTGATGGCGTCCAAGTGTGCAAACGTCGTGGCCGGGGCGGGATCCGTCAGGTCGTCGGCGGGAACGTAGACCGCCTGGATGGATGTGATCGATCCCTTGCGGGTTGAAGTGATCCGCTCCTGCAGCGCGCCGACTTCATTCGCCAGCGTCGGCTGGTAGCCGACGGCGGAGGGGATGCGCCCCAGCAGCGCGGATATTTCGGAACCCGCCTGCACGAAACGGAATATGTTGTCTATGAACAGAAGCACATCCTTGTTCAGGACATCACGAAAGTATTCTGCCATTGTCAGACCGGTCAAAGGAGCGCGCATCCTGGCTCCCGCAGTTTCGTTCATCTGCCCGAACACCATGACGGTCTTGTCGATGACGCCGGATTCACGCATTTCATTCCAGAGATCGTTGCCTTCGCGAGAACGTTCCCCGACGCCGATGAAAACGGAATACCCGCCATGTTCCTTGGCAATGTTGCGGATCAGTTCAAGAATCAGGTATGTCTTTCCTACGCCGGCACCGCCGAACAGCCCAATCTTCCCACCACGGCTGAAGGGAACCAGCAGGTCGATGACTTTGATGCCGGTTTCAAGCAGCCTCGATTCCGGATACTGGTCTGTAAAGGATGGTGCCGGCCGGTGTATCGGCCAGTGGTCGGCGGCGATGACGGAGCCGCCGCCGTCAATCGGCTCGCCAAGCACGTTGAAGAGCCGGCCGGTTGTCATTTCACCCACGGGCACCATGACCGGATTTCCGGTGGATGTCGCTTCGGCGCCGCGCATCATACCTTCCGTAGGGGAAAAGGACACGCAGCGGACAAGGCCTTCGCCACGCTGCTGCATGACCTCCGCATGAACGGTTTCGGTTCCGCTTCGGATGGTGATGGCCTCATGGATGTTCGGCAATTCTTCTTCCTGGAACTGGACGTCCAGCACGGGTCCGATAATCTGGGTTACATATCCTGTTGCCATTCGGTCTGTTATCCTTCCGTCTTTCCCTTGGCCTGATGTGAGGTGAGTGCCTCAGCTCCGCCGATAATCTCCGACAGTTCACTTGTTATCTTTGCCTGACGGGCCTGGTTGTTTTTCAGTGTCAATGCATGCAGCATGTCTTCCGCGTTTTCCGTCGCATTGTCCATGGCCGTCATGCGGGCAGTCTGCTCGCTTGCGTATGCCTCCGTCAAGGCGCCATAGACCATGCCGTTCATGTAGGTGTCAATCAGATAGGTGATGACTTCATCTGGCGAGGGTGAATAATCAATGATGCTTCCCGAAATGAGGCCGCGCTTCTGACGGTATTTTTCCGGGATAATCAGTTCGAGCGCATCTGGATTGACCGGCAGGACGCGGGTGACGAATGGCTTCATCGATACGGCCGATTCCATGCGGGTATAGACGAAATAGACCAAATCCAGCGTTCCCGATTCATACAGTTCCAGAATGAACTCCGATATGTCCCTTGCCCTGTAATACGTCGGTTCATTGATGGGATACTGAAAATCCTCCACCACGTCGAAACCTTCGCGTATCAGGCGCTCCCTGCCGATGGACCCGGCCATGTAGAGCTTGGTGGTTGTCACCATTCCTTTGGTGATGTTGTCGACAACCTTGGAATGAATGTGCTTTTCAGCTGCGGACAGCACATTCATGTTGTATGCGCCGGCCAGGCCCTGATCGCCTGTAAGGATGAAGTACCCGATTTTCCAGAGTTGACCTCGCTTCTTGTTTCGCAGCTGGAAAAAAGTGTTGTCGATGACGACGCCCGCATCGCGCAGCTCGACCATGGTTCCCGCGCACAACGCGAAGAAGGGCATCGTCTTTTCAAGCTGGCTTCGGGCCCGCCGCATCTTCACCGCGCTGATCAACTGCATCGCCCTTGTCGTTTTCTTGATTTCACCGATGCTGCCGATATGTTTTTTCAGGTTAGACAGCTGCTCCATAATCCTCGTGCTCGATCTTCCATCTGGCTAGATATTCATTGCACGCCACATCGATGGTTGTAGCGGTCGCATCCGTGAAGAGCCCGCTTGTGGCGATCTCTTCCAGCATGACAGGATGACGGTCGCGCAGGTAATGCGTGAAATCCTTCAGGAATTCACGGACATCTTCCTTGTCGAGTGCCGTGAGGACGCCTTTGTTGGCAAGATATAGGGTAATGACCTGGTCCTCCATCGAAAGCGGTGAGTATTGGGGCTGCTTGAGCACTTCAATGACGCGCTCGCCAATCTGGAGCTGAGACTGGGTGTCTTTATCCAATTCGGAACCAAACTGTGAAAATGATTCCATTTCACGATATTGGGCCAAATTGATGCGGAGCGGGCCGGCCACTTTTTTCATTGCCTTCGACTGGGCGGCGCCGCCTACCCGGGACACGGACAGGCCGACATTGATGGCCGGACGCTGACCGGAGAAGAATAATTCGCTCTCAAGATATATCTGGCCATCCGTGATGGAAATGACATTTGTCGGTATATAGGCGGAAATGTCTCCGCTTTGGGTCTCGACTATGGGCAAGGCGGTAATGGAACCCCCGCCTAATTGGCTGTTCAGGTGGGCGGCACGTTCCAGCAGGCGCGAATGCAGGTAGAAAACATCGCCAGGATATGCTTCGCGGCCCGGCGGACGCCGCAGCAGGAGGGAAATGGCACGATATGCCTGCGCGTGCTTCGTGAGGTCGTCGTAAACGATGAGGACATCCGCCTTCTCGTTGTACATGAGCTCTTCAGCCATCGCGCAGCCGGAATAGGGCGCTATGTACTGCAGGGATGCCGAGGAGCTGGCACTGGCGACGACAACCGTCGTATATTCCATTGCGCCCTTGATCTGCAGTATGTTGACGACATTGGCAACGGTCGACATTTTCTGCCCGATGGCGACGTAAACACAATAGACGCCCTTGCCCTTCTGATTTATGATTGCATCGATGGCGATGGCCGTCTTGCCGGTTTGCCGATCTCCGATGATCAGTTCCCGCTGTCCGCGGCCGATTGGCGTCATGGCATCGATGGCAGTAATTCCGGTATGCAGGGATTGGCTGATCGATTGCCGCTCGATGATGCCCGGTGCCATAAACTCTATTGGCCGGCGGCTTTTCGTCAAAATCGGACCCAGGCCGTCAATCGGGGATCCAAGTGGGTCCACTACACGGCCGAGGGTTGCCTTGCCGACTGGAACGCTTACGGTTGTTCCCGTCCGCTTGCACAGCATGCCCTGGCGAATCGTGTCATCCTGCTGAAGCAGGACGATTCCAACCCGGTCCGTCTCCAGATTCATGGCGATGCCGAAAGACTGGCGGGTGAACATGATGAGTTCGCTGTTGCGGCAGTTCGCAAGCCCGCTGACATAGGCAACGCCATCGCTTACGCTGAGCACCTGGCCAACCTCATCGATGGCGGAACCGGCTGAGAAAGATTCCAGGGATTCGCGCAGATGGTCTACCATGGTGTGGGAAGCAGCTTCTTCCTCCGAGACCGGAAGGGGTTCGGAGTCCCAGAATATGTCCTGGCCTCCGGGCGCCACAGGCAATTCGGTGAAAAGCGAAAGGGCTTCATCAAGGCTGCCCTTGATGCGTTCCTTGACACCCGAGTCGGATGTGTCACCATCGGTTCCGATCGACTGCTGGCTTTTCAGTTTCGTCACAATGCGGCTGAGCTGACCCTTGATGCTGTAATCGTAGCGGAATCCGCCGGAAAAGATGATGAGCCCGCCAATGAGCGTCGGGTCCGTGTCGAGTCTGACCTCATATTCAGTGATGTCAAAGTGTTCGGCAAACCTGGCTGCGATGCGATTCCCTTTTTCCGGGTCCAGCGCAACGGAGGAGACAATGCGGATGATGCGGAATGACGCGTCGGCCATTATGCGTCACCCCCCCTTGTCTTCATCTGATCATCCATGAAGTGCTCTATGAGTTCGCGCTGACGCTGGTCATCCATAGCCTGGCCAATGACTTTGGACGCAATCGCGACGGAAAGGTCGGCGACTTCGTCCCGCACGTCGTTGAGCATGGTTATCCGCATGCGGTTTATTTCGGCGTCCGCACGCGTGTACATGCCGGCGATTTCGCGCTTGGCATCCGACATGATCGATTCACGCTGGATTTCAGCCTGGCTCCTGGCGGTTGTGAGGATCGTCGCCGCTTCATGGTTGGAGTTGCTCAGGCGGCCGGTCGCATCGGTGAGTTTCTCTTCGGCCAGCTTCAATTTTTCCGCAGCATCGCTCAGCTCTGATTCCACCTCGATTTTGCGTTTTCGCAAAACATTCAGAATCGGCTTGAATAGAAACCGTTTCAGAATGAAATAGGTGACCAGCAGGTTGACAATCGTCAAAATAGCTGTCGATACGTAACCAGCCATTGCTTCAGGCGTAAACATACCAATCCCTCATTTCGCGGGTCTTCATTTATAGTGCAAATATGAGCAGCAGGCTGACCACAAGGGCGTAAATGGCGGTTGCCTCGATGAAAACGATCGATGTCATCAGCATGGCCTGGATTCTGCCGGAAACCTCCGGCTGGCGGGCTGAAGATTCGGCTGCCTTGGCTGTGGCGTATCCGATTCCGATGGCTGCACCCAAGGCGGCCAGGCCGATGGCAAGTGCTGCGGCCAATGCGATGATTCCTTTGTCCATAACGTTTCCTCCCCAAAAATAATGTTATTGATGCTTGACGGCTTGAGAAACATGGGCCGAATGGGCTCCCTCGATTACCTCGCCGATGTAGGTAATCGTCAGATAAGTAAATATGACACCCTGCAGCAGGCCATCCGCCAAATCGAACCAGAGACCCACCACGCCTGGCAGGATGACGGGGACAATCAGGTAGATGAACTCCATCAGGATGAAGGCGCCGAAAACATTGCCGAAAAGTCGAAGTGACAGGGAGATGGGTTTGATGAAGTAATCCAGAATCTTGAAAGGGAGAAGCATGGCTTTCGGATAAATAAGCGAATTCCAGAAACCTTTCCAGCCCACGAAACGGATTGACATCCGAATGATGTATACCAGTGTGAAAAGGGCGAGAGCGATGGGAAACGCCGGGTTCTTCGCCGGAGGTGGGATGCCGAACATGGCAGACAGGTTGGTGAGGGAAATGAAGACGGCGATGGCGCCGACATAGGGAACAACCGCTTCGGACTGTTCATAGCTCAGGTTGGAGGTCTTGCACAAGTTCATGAGCAGCATGATGAGGCTCTCTGAAATGTGCTGGCGCTTCCCGGCAGGAATCCGCTTCGGATTATGGCCCATCAGAATGGCTAAAAACAGGATGACCAGCATGACGACCCAGGTCGCCACGATGGCGTCCGTCACCACGAGGTTGAAAAACCCCAGATTCAGTGTGAACACCTGTTTCGGTGCAATGGCACTGCTGATTTCCGCGCCAAGGTCCCCGATTTTGATTTCTTCTATGAACTTGCTTTTGAGCGCCGCAAGAAACGCACTGAAATAGCTCATGTTTGTCCACCGCTTCGTTTCGCCCGCTTGGAAACCGGGAGAGCATCTTCCGGTTTCTCTGATGCCTAAAACAATATACACCCAATCAGAGGACAGTGCAAGACAACCCCGGGCAGTACGACTATTTCGTGAAAATTTGTTTTATTTATACATGAACCCGGATTTCAAAAACAGTGCTTGCCTTACAGGAGCCAAAAGCATGGATTGAACAGGAAAAAGGCCAGCCCCGAAACATTGGCGAAAAAAGGAAACCATGCCGGGTTCCGGTTGAACGGGGCAGGAAACTGCGGTATGCTTGACACATTGGCGAAGCGAGTATGGCAAGCATGTTATTTCATGCGGAAAGGTGGTCCCCGTGAAGATTACGGATTTTCTGCCTATTCCTGATCTGGAGAAATGCAGAAGCCTGTTGTGCATACAGCCCCATCCCGACGACAACGAGGTCGGCGCGGGAGCGACCATCGCGAAACTCGCGCGCAGCGGATGCAAAATCACTTATCTGACAGTGACCGACGGCAGCAAGGGAACCGACGATCCGAAGCTGCGCGGAGAAAGACTCGCTAAAATCAGAAGAAAGGAAGCAGAAGACGCGGCCGCCCTGCTGGGCGTTCATGCGCACCACTTCCTTGAGATTGAAGATGGCAGCTATCCTGACGAGAAGGATCTGTTTGCGCGCATTTCGTCGGTTATCCGGAAAGTGAAGCCGGAACTGGTCATGACGGTGGATCCGTTTCTCCCTTACGAAGTGCATCCGGACCATCGGAAAATCGGCATGGCCGCCGCG
>CAZFWQ010000007.1:19046-26226 GCA_964522755.1 uncultured Oscillospiraceae bacterium
CGGAGGCATGCATGGCCGGCTCTGACGGCGAGGACCCGGATTCGACTGAAAACCCCGGAGGAAAGCCGTGGAAGCTGGAAGGGATTGTTTTCCAGTCTACTGCGCATCCGAATACCTTCATCAACGTGGATGAGACGTGGGATTTGAAGATACAGGCCATTCTTGCGCACAAAAGCCAGTTCGGTCCAGAAGCGTTTGCCATGCTGAACGTGTATTTCGATGGCAAGGCGCGTGAGTATGCGGAAGGAAGGGGCTTTGTCCGGGCGGAGGCGTTCAAGGTGCTGCCACTCATTTTACTGCACATGTGTGTCGATACAGTGAATTTGTGATGCGTCCAGGGCGAATCGGACTGAATATTCCACGCAGCAGGCAAACCGGACGTGACATCTCCTTGCCGGATGGCAGGGTCCGCTGGAGAGACTGGGGGAACGGATGACGCCTTCAAAGGGAATCGGACCATTGAACGGACGAACTGCCCAAGCGACGAACCCGATCATTTACGCACTCGGCATGCTGGGTCTGACCATTCCGGGCCAGATGTACAGTGCCTATGCCACCTTCTTCTATAATGACAAGCTTCACCTTCCTCTTTACATGATTTCTGCCGGGATGATTTTCTTCACGATATGGGATGCGTTCAATGACCCGATTGTCGGCTACCTGTCCGACCGCACCCGCACGAAGATTGGCAGGCGCAGGCCCTGGCTGCTGGTCGGAGCCCCTCTTTTCTGCCTTTTCTACATCCTGTTTTTCATGCCGCCCGGCGGGCTGACGCCTGGAGTTCCGCTTGCCATCTATTTCACCGTCTTCCTGATGCTGCTCGAAACAATGGGTACGGTGACCGGGACCAATTACCATTCCCTGTTCCCGGAATTGTTCAAAAGCGGTAAATCGCGCACCTTCGCCAATGCGCTAAGGCAGGCGCTGCAGCTTGTCGGCATGATCATCGGCGTATCCCTCACGCCCACGCTTGCGGCGAAATTCGGATATCCCGCCACGGCGGCATTCCTTTCCATCCTCGGCATGGGCCTCCTGATTGTCTCGACACTCGGCAGTCATGAGGACCCGGATTATGCGGCGACAAAAACCCCCGGCCTGAAGGAATCCTTGAAAGCGGTCCTCGGCAACAGGAATTTCTGGACCGTCAGCTTTGCGAACTTTTTCTATCAGGCGACTGCCGGACTGCTGTTGGCCGCCATTCCGTACTATGTGAAATATGCCCTTGGGCTGAAAGATTCGGATGCCACCTTCCTGACGGCTGCCGTCTTCATTTCCGCGATACCCGCGATGATCCTCTGGGCCAGGCTTATCAACCGGTTCGGCGCATTGAGGATGTGGCGCTTCGCATTGGCCTTTCTTGGATTGTCCGTCATCCCGATGTTCTTCACCGCTTCGCTTTATTCCGCGATGGCGTTCGGCGTGCTGATCGGAGTCGGCATCGCGGGGGTGACGGCCAACATCGATCTGATCAACGCCAGGATCATCGATGAAGACGCTGCTGTTTCCGGACTGAGGCGCGAGGGAATCTACATCAGCGCAATCAGTTTCATCATAAGGTTTTCCGGCTTCACAAGGAGCCTGATCTTCCTCATCATCACCTTGGCCTTCGGATTCGTTGACAGCACGAATCCGGGAACAAATCCCGGAATGGCCGCCAGATTCATGTTTTCCGTTTTCCCCGTCCTGCTGATGGGCATATCCTTTACCATATCGCGATTCGTGAAATTCGAAAGCAGGAAATGAAACCGAAAACAGGAAATGAATTCGAAAACATTAAATGATGGGAGGATGCCGCCATGCGTCTTGATTACAGGAAGACTTTCCTCATCGGATTCGGTTTTTTCGCCAGTTCCATTGCCTGGAGCCTTTATAACAGCCTGGTCCCCCTGATGCTCGAACGACGGTTTCTGCTTGGAACTGCCATCATCGGCGTCATCATGACCATCGACAACATTTTCGGAGTGGTCTTCCAGCCACTGGTCGGGATGCTGAGTGACCGGACGCATACGCGCATCGGGAAGCGGATGCCCTGGATTGCGGCGGGCATACCCCTATGTGCAATCGCCTTCTATTTCATTCCCCGGGCTTCGACCCTCATCGGCATGATGTCGGTCATCATCGGCTTCAACTTCATCATGTCGCTGTGGCGGTCACCCGTCGTCTCCCTCATGCCGGACGTGACACCCGCCCCATTGCGAAGCAAGGCTAACGGCATCATCAACCTGATGGGCGGAATCGGCAGCATCGTGGCCTTTCTTGTCGGGGGCATCCTTGCTGACCTGAATGAGAACCTGCACGCGCCGTTCATCCTCGGTTCCGGCGTCATGCTGTTCGCACTGGCCATGCTGCTGCTGTTCGTGCGCGAACCGGACAGCCGTCAAGGCATCACGGTCGCCGGCGAGGAAATGTCAGCCGCATCCGGAAAGACGAGGCATGCCATCAAGGACTGGCAGCCCGGTGAAAAGCGCAGCCTGACCTTCCTTCTTCTGGCCATCTTCTTCTGGTTCTGTGGCTACAATGCCGTCGAAACGTTCTTTACCCTCTATGCCACCAACACCCTGGGCGTGACGGCCGGAAAGGCGACCCAGCTCCTGACCATGTTCTCCCTTGCCTTTGTGGCATTTGCACTCCCTTCAGGCATCATCGCGGGACGAATCGGGCGGAGGAAGGTCATCGTGGCAGGACTGATTGGCATGGTCGTCGTATTCCTGCCAATGCTGTTCATCCAGAACATCCTTGCCGTGCAGGGCCTTTTGCTGCTGGGAGGCTTTTTCTGGGCATGCATCAACATCAACTCATTGCCCATGGTCGTGGAAATGGCCACCAGGGACCGCATCGGCAGCTTTACCGGTTACTATTACTTCTTCTCGTTCAGTGCGGCCATTGCGAGCCCGATCCTCTTCGGGATCATACGCGACCTGACGCAGAACTATGCAACGCTTTTCATCTATTCGGTCGTTGCCTTCGCGGTGGCATTGGGGTGCGTCCTTTTTGTCCGCCATGGAGAGGCGGCAATCGGAGAAGGGTCGCCCGTACTGCCTGTGAAATAGGTTTTTGTGATATGATTAGCGGAATCAGCCTTGATGCCGGAAAGAGGTATTCTCCCGGCTTCAGGAAAAGGACGGCATCATCATGGCGAATCAGATCACATATGTGGTAGGGCACCACCTCTACCTGAACATTACAAACCGCTGCACCAACCGGTGTTCATTCTGCGTCCGGGACAATGGGACCGGTATCGGCCACGATTTGTGGCTGGACCGGGAACCGTCGGTCGACGAGATCATCGCAGCCATTGGAACCGCCGAAGGGTACGGCGAAGTGGTGTTCTGCGGATATGGGGAACCGCTGATGCGCCTGCCTGAAGTGGTGGCCGTATCTACCTATCTCAAAAGCATCGGGAAAAAGGTCCGCGTCAATACGAATGGCCAGGCGGACCTGTTCTGGGGCCATTCCGTCGCAAATGAACTGAAGGGACTGGTGGACGCCATATCCATCAGCTTGAACGAGGAAAATGCGCAGAGTTATCAGAATCTGTGCCGTTCTGATTATGGGGAAGAGGCCTTCGACGCCGTGCTCAAGTTTGCGGCCTCATGCGTGCCGGTCATACCCGAAGTCATCCTGTCAGTCGTCGACGTGATTTCGGACGAAGCCATTGCGCATTGCAGGCAGTTGGCTGAAGCGGCGGGCACCACATTCCGCGTACGGCACCTGCTGGGGAAGTGAAAACTGTTTCAGACTTCACGCCGACATGTTTGATGAAACTTTATTGCGTCATGCCTGCCGCCACTTCTTTTCCTGTGATTTCATATCGGTATATCCATTGACTGCCGCATCCTGAATATGATGTGCCTTCGTGGGTAAGGATACTGCAGTCAAACACTTGCAGAAAGGGGTTCCATAATGAAACTGTTATCAATCGCATTGTCGATCATGCTGACGATCACAGTTGCGCCAGGCATGATGGCGGGCTGTTCCATGGGGTCTTCCCCCGATTCGCCAGGCATGAACGGATCGAAACAGCCTGTGAAGGACGTTGCATCTGTTTCAGCATCAGAAAATGCATCAGCCGAAGCATCAGCCGAGTCATCAGCCGAGTCATCAGCTGAACCATCAGCCGAATCTTCAGCCGAAGCACCATCCAAGGCCGAATACAGGAAAATAACGCCCCAGGAAGCGAAAACCATGATGGATGCCGGAGGGGTTATCATTCTTGATGTCCGCACACAGGAGGAATTCGACGGAGGACATATCAAGGATGCGGTTCTCCTGCCGGATACGGATGTGGCGCAAAAAGCGGAAACCGTGCTTCCCGACAGGAATGCCCGAATCCTTGTCTACTGCCGCAGCGGCAGGAGGAGCGGGTTGGCGGCCCATGCTCTTGTCGATTTGGGATACACGGAAGTGTATGATTTCGGCGGCATCATCGATTGGCCGTATGATACGGTGAAATAAGCCGGAATTAGAAAATAAGGCCGCCCAGCAGCATCATGACCGTGATGGCCAGCGCCGAGATTACGCCGCCGACAGCCGTGCAGGCAAAGGATTTCCAGAAACTCAGGCCCAAAGCGGCGGCAATGACGCTGCCTGTCCATAGCCCTGTTGTCGGAAGCGGGATTCCAACGAAAATGATCAAGCCGGCCTCCTTGTATTTTTCAATCGCCGGCGTGTTTTTTCTGATCTTGTTGTCCATGAACCGGATGAGCCCGCCGAATATCCGGAATTTGTGTATCCATGCGTAAATGGCATTGAATGCCCATAAAATGAAGGGAACCGGCGCGCAGCTTCCCGCCAGGCTGGTGAAAAACGTGGCGACCGGGTCCAATCCCAACGCAAAGCCCAGCGGGATTGCACCGCGCTGCTCGATGAGCGGAACCATTGAAAGCAGGAATACATACAGATATTTGATATGTATCGGACTATCCTGGATACTCTGAAACAACTCTGTCATTTTACACCTTCATTGCCAATCTGTTTTCTAGCATCATAATCATATCTGGTGAGATTCCGTTCGTCAACCTGCATCACTTTTTTTGCATCGCTGTTTTCATGCCGCAGTGCAGGCTTCATGCCGCAATGCAGGTTTCAAGCCGTGTTGCTGTTTTCATGCCGCAGTGCGGATTTCAAGCTGCATCGCTGTTTTCATGCCGCAATGCGGGTTTCATTCCGCAATGCAGGTTTTCACAATTCTATTTTCAGAAATACAACAATATACAGTAAAAAAACCATAAATACATCATTGCACATTTCCTTTGCATACGCTAAAATATAATAGTGCAAACGTGTGCATGGATAGTTACCCGAAAACACCTGACAGGAGCAAAATGGCCTCAACGCTGAAGGATGTGGCACGGGCCGCGGGGGTTTCCGCCGCTACCGTATCCCGTGTAATGCAGGACAACCCCCGCATCAGTGAAAAAACGAAGGTGCGCGTACGCGCCTGCGTCGCCGAGCTTGGCTATACCGTCAACAACATCGCCCGTTCACTGAAGACCAGCAGGACGCGCATCATCGGATTCATATGCCCCGAACTCACAAACAACTTTTTCATGCAGGTGGCAAAAGGGGTGGAAGATGAGCTGAAAAAGGCGGGGTACAGCCTTATCATATGCAATTCAGGCGAAAATGCCGAAGAGGAGACCAACCGCCTGCACCTTCTTATCGAGCAGTGCGTGGATGGAATCATCCTGATTCCCGCCACAAGGACCGGGGCGCATTTCGCGCCGGTGCGGGAAGCGGGTATCCCTGTGGTTCTCGTGGATCGGACCGTGGATGATTTTCCGACGGATGCCGTGCTTGTGGACAATATCAACGGAAGCTATGCCGCAACGGAAGCGCTGCTGGCTGACGGACACCACCGCATCGCCTTCATCGGCGGAGACCATGAACTTACCAACGCCCGGGAGCGGGACGAGGGGTATCGGCGGGCACTGGCGGATTATCACGTTTCGCCTGAAGAAGCCATCATCCGGTATGGCGACTTCCATGTCGAAAGCGGGTTTGCCCTGATGAAAGAGCTCATGGAGATGGCAGATCCGCCCGATACGGTCTTCATTGCGAACTATTTCATGTACCTTGGCGCGACGCGATACCTGCTGGGGGATGGGACCAGACGCCACAGGGACGGCCAACTGCCGCGGGAAGCCGTCACCGTTGCGAATTTTGACAACCTTGAGTATTTGTCCGTGTTCGGCGGTTCTCAAATAGTGGTTGAACAGCCGATGCAAGCCTTGGGACAACAGGCGGCGCAATTGCTTCTGAACCGCATCAGGGGAGATAGGGCCTCGTTTCCCCACCTTATCCGGCTCAAGACAAAGCTCTTGTTTCCAGGACAGGTTAATGGCAATTGACGAAATTTGGAATATGAGTAAAACGCAGGAAGTCTGGAAAACAAAGGAATGATGTTGATACCGGAATACTGTTGGTGCCGGCACATAAACGCAAACGATTGTAATAGCAGGATTAATATTGAGAAAACAGGAGGAAAAGAACATGTCAGCGAAAAACGAAACCATCCCGTCCGTCCGCCACTGGGGTCCGCTTCCGAAGGTGGGCATCCGTCCGACCATTGACGGCCGCATGCGCGGAGTCCGCGAATCACTCGAAGTACAGACCATGAACATGGCGAAAGCCGCGGCAGCCCTTATTACAGGCACCCTGCGCCATCCGAACGGAGAACCTGTGGAATGCGTCATCGCGGACACATGCATCGGCGGCATCCGTGAAGCAGCTGCCTGCGCGGAAAAATTCGCAAGGTCCGGAGTTGGCGTCTCCCTCACAGTCACCCCCTGCTGGTGCTATGGTTCGGAAACCATGGACATGGATCCCCTTGTTCCGAAAGCCGTATGGGGATTCAACGGCACGGAACGCCCGGGCGCCGTATATCTGGCGGCTGTCCTTGCGGCACATGCCCAGAAAGGCCTTCCCGCATTCGGCATTTACGGACATGATGTTCAGGATGCCGGCGACCAATCCATCCCCGGCGATGTGCGCGAAAAGATCCTCCGATTCGTGAAAGCAGGGCTCGCAGTGGCCACCATGAAGGGAAAGTCCTATCTTTCCATGGGGTCCGTTTCAATGGGCATCGCCGGTTCAATCGTGGACGCGGATTTCTTCCAGGAATATCTGGGCATGCGCAATGAATATGTGGATATGACGGAATTCAAGCGCAGAATTGATC
>CAZFWQ010000008.1:0-2068 GCA_964522755.1 uncultured Oscillospiraceae bacterium
GGCTGTTTTTTTGCCGAAATGAAATCGTTAAAATCAGCACACCCCTGACCCTCATATGGGGCTTCAATTTTCACGATTTGAAAGCCATCATAGCAGAAAACCGCCACGGTTCAGGTCAAGCATCCTCCGAAAAAGCCTATTCAAAACCACCAACTATTGCTGCAAGGCAAAACAAAAACCACCTATCCGACAAATAACGTTTATCAATGGATGGTGCTTGATTTGGTGCCGAAGGCGCGTCACCCTTTGTATGTCAAACGTCATTCCGGTATTGAGTTTATTTTTGTCAACCCATATTGATAACAACACCCATACTGGGGTTGCATTGCACCACAGGAAAATGATCCTGTATCATGATTCAGACACGAAGGCTTCCGGTTCAGGATGGGCCGATTCCAGGCAGAAAACGGCATATAGCGGAATGGAGCGGATTCCGTTCTCAAATCCGAAGTTTTTGGAGGAGATCCGTATGGCATATTGGGGCTTGTATTTCTGGATATAGACGGACAGGCTGCGAGATCTGACATGATCGCTGGCCTTCACTTCCACGGGGATAACCTTGTCATCATGCGCAATGACAAAATCCACTTCCGCGATGGAGTCGGATTCCCAGTAATAGAGCGCATATCCATTCGCATGAAGGGCAGCGGCCACATAGTTTTCCGCTATGGCGCCCAAAAACGGATTGTTGCTCTCACCGACGATATCGTGTGGAACCATACCGGATTTCATGACCAGCAGACCCACATCGCTCATATAGACTTTAAAACTAGCAAGGTCCTGGTAAATGGCCGGGGGCATCTGACCTTGTGTGATCTTGCTGCATTTCAAAAGCAGCCCCGCGGTGGAAAGCCAATCCAGCGATACGCCGAAAAGGGATGCCGAACCGCATCTCCGTACGACTTTGTATTGAAATTTGCGGTTGTCTTTCGCCAGCTGGGCAGGGATGCTGTTGAAGCACGACAGTATACGGGTGGATTCCAATGGAGTGGCATATTTGGCCATATCGGCCACATACGTGCTGAGGATCAGATTCTGCACGTCACGTGCTGCGAACATTCTGAAATCCTTGCCATACTCGAGAATGGCCGCCGGCATGCCACCAACCACAAGGTATGTCCGATACAATTCAAGAGCAAGCTGGTGCAAACCTCCGCCCATAGGTTGGTTTTCCACAGAAGCCTTCCGGATTTCCGTTGCCAGCTGCCCTCTTTCCGATGCCCAGAGGAATTCTTCGAAGTCAAGGGGGAACAGTGTCAGCAGTTCCACTTTCCCGACAGGGAATGAGTAACGTTCACGATTCAGACTCACGCCAAGGAGGCTCCCTGCTGCTATCACATGATATTCCGGTGCGTCTTCGCAAAAGTACTTCAAGGAAGTCAGCGCGCGTTCGCAGACCTGCACCTCGTCGAAGACAATCAGGGTCTTTCCGGGGACAAGGCGCTTCTCGAAGAAAACCTCCATCCGATTGAGTAGAAAAGCCGGCGAGATATCGGCATCGAATTCCTTGATGAACCGGGCATTGGTCTCGAAATTGATGTAGATGATATCCTCGAAATGCGCTTTGCCAAACTCGTGAATCAACCACGTCTTTCCGACTTGGCGCGCGCCGTGGAGAACGAGGGGTTTTCGATTGTACCGGTCTTTCCAGGCAACAAGTTTCTGAAGCATCTTTCTTTTCATGGATTTCACCTCCATCCATGAAGATTGTAGCCAAAGTCGACAGTTTAGTCAACTATATTATGAATTTTTAAGATTAATATTGACATAAATGTCATTTGATATTGGATTTGTGTCTCCATTTGTTACACAAACATGTTGGTCGAATCAATTATTCATATTGACAAAGGGAAAATCCATGGAGGAGTTCCTAAACAGCTCGGTCAATATGCATCACCTCCAAAAAACGGGCATGAAAAAGGACGACCCTCTGATCGTCCCAATGATTAGACAATTGTATTTTACTGATCCACTTCCGTCTGTCTCAGTTGATCCTCGATATCGCAGCCACCGTGCATGATGCAGATTACCGCAACTGTTTTTTGCGTTTCAACCATCAACTAAAACG
>CAZFWQ010000008.1:2131-3700 GCA_964522755.1 uncultured Oscillospiraceae bacterium
CCCGAAGTCCCTTGTTATGCCATGGATCCTTTTCATAAATTCATACGTCGTAATCCCGATGCATCCTGGCTGCAACGCAATCTGCTGTAACAACCTTCCCAGCAGTCAGATCAGCCAGTCCTTTCTCGATCTCAGCATTGAATTGCTTCTCGCTGAGCGAACCAGATGACAATGGTTTTCTCTGTGGGAGCTTCATGTCAAAGGGAATTCCACGCTGCAAAACAACCTGGCGTAAAAAAAGCCCAATTGCATTTGACATCGGAATGCCTAGCTGCTCAAATACTTTTTCAGCCTGTTCCTTAATCTCAGGTTCAACACGGGCAAATATGCTTGCTGTTCTTGCAATCGCTACACATCTCCATATATATTGATTATGCCCGTTTGTATTGCGACATGCTAGCTATTAGCAATACATTGTGGACATTGGCATACACCGCCGCTCTTTGAGAAACCACAAACAAACCCTAAAATGCGAAAAAGCCCAGTATTACTGAGCTTTTCCTCATATCAAACTGACGTCTGGATTTGGTGCCGAAGGCGGGACTCGAACCCGCACGTCCTCTCGAACAATGGATTTTGAGTCCATAGCGTCTGCCATTCCACCACTTCGGCATACCTGCCGGTGACCTGAGACCCTGCGCATACCGGCAATGCGCTTTGTACTTTCACAGTATAACATGGCCCTCGTCATGCCCGCAAGCATGAAAAGGTCTTGCTGAAAAGGTCTTGTGAAAAGGCAAAAAGCAATGGGTGCTACTGTTCCATGAAAAGGTGAATGCCATATGTCGCCTCGGTTCCATGATAAGATGATTGCCAAATGGTGCAACGGTTCCATGAAAAAGCCAGGACTGCATGGTTCCATGATTTCGCATGTCGGTCACGCAGTCCTGGCAATCATATTCCTTGTGGTGCCTACTGCTGCGCAGCGGCAGTGGATCCCAGATCCAGGTTCAATGTCAGATACACGCCTTTGTCAGCCGTTCCCCCGGCGGGAATGCGGAAAACCTCGAGTGTCACCTTGTCGCCGGGCATATGGAGATTCTTCTGCGCTTCCAGTTCATCAAAATTGGTTACGCGAACTCCGTTGAACTGCGTGATGATGTCGCCGGCCTTTACTCCACCTTTTTCAGCGCTGCTGCGTGCCACGACTTCGCCAACGAGAGCGCCTTCCGGTGTCTTGTTTGTTTTCGCAACATCCGCTGTGTAGCTGTTGTCCACAGAAACGCCGATCAGGGGCCGCGTGACAAACCCGTCCTTCATCAGGGTGTTGGCAATGGCCATCGCATCCTTGATGGGAATGGCAAACCCAAGTCCCTCATAGCTGCTTCCGCCAATCTTGGAGGAATTCACTCCGATGACTTGCCCTTTCGAATTCAGAAGCGCTCCGCCGCTGTTGCCCGGGCTGATGGCCGCATCGGTTTGGATGAGCCGGAGCATCTTCCCGTCCCCGGTATCCACTTCCCTGTTCAATCCGCTGATGATGCCGGCCGTCACGGAACCCATATATTCGAGTCCGGCGGGATTTCCTATGGCGGCCGCCATCTCCCCTACCTTCAATATGTCCGAGTC
>CAZFWQ010000008.1:3710-25322 GCA_964522755.1 uncultured Oscillospiraceae bacterium
GATTTCAGCCGGAGTCAGATTCACCGCTTCGATTTTTATCACGGCGATGTCTGTCTTAGCATCGGTGCCCACGACAGTTGCAACATAAGGCTTATCCTTTTGATTGGGGAGTATGACCGTGATTTTTCCCTTGTTTGCCGTGCTGCCGGTGCCGGAACCGGAAATGGCTTCAACAACATGATTGTTGGTAAGGATGTAGCCGTCCGAGCTGATGATGATGCCTGATCCCTGGCCCCCGCCATCCTGCGTGCCGAAAAAGGAATCGCTGTACGTGAATTCGACGTTGATGCCGACAACGGACGGCCCGGCTTTCTCCGCGATGGCCGTGACCGGGGAACTTGTCTTGTCGACAATTTCAATCTTTCGAACCGTTGTTTCACCAGGATTTGTTGCCTGAGCTGCAGCTGCCGGCCGGGATACCGGCGCAAAGAACAGGATTCCCGCCCCGGTCACGGCTCCGCCCAGAATGGAACAAAGCAGGCCAACGATGACAATCGGTACCAGCAAGCCTTTCATCCGGCCTTTTCCGGGCTTTTTGTAGCTTTCGTTGTAAAATGACGCAGTTTTCAAATCTTCATATTGATCTGTTTTTAAATTTGTTCCGCCGGCTGGCGCGGCAGGCATGGCTGCCCTTCCGGACGGGAGCGCGTTTGCCTGGTTGCCTGAATAGGGACCGGCTGGCGGAAAGTTGTAAAACGCCCCGGCAGGATTGTTCTGATACGTCCCGGTGGGATTGTTCTGATACGTCCCGGCGGGATTGTTCTGATACATCCCGACGGGATTGTTCTGATATGTCCCGGCAGGATTGCCTGAAAATCCGTTTGGCATCTGTGATGGATGCGGCGGTTGCTGCTGCTGATATGGCGCGGGATAAAAACCAGGGCTTCCGGCAGGAAATGGCTGAGGCTGACCTGCATGATACTGGGGTTGCCCGTTTTGGAAAGATGCCGGATATGGAGGCACCTGCGTACCAAATGCATACTGCACGCCGACAGGGGGTGTCTGGAAACCCTGATTCGACTGCAGCACAGGGGGTGTCTGGAAACCCTGATTCGGCTGCAGCACAGGAGGCGCCTGGAAAACCTGATTCGGCTGCATCGCAGGAGGTATCTGGGCAAGCTGGGCCGGCTGAAGCACAGGAGCCGCCTGGGATGGAACAGTCGGCTGCATCGCAGGCGTGGTCTGGAATAATGGTTCCATCAACGGGGCCTGAACAGTGGAGGTCGCGCTGGGTGATACGTCCGGCGGCATGCCTGTTCCGCTGTTTATCATACTATCCGCCGCATCTGCGGCATTGGCTGCATTCGTGTCTTCTCCAAACAAATCTGTCATGCGAATCACGCTCCTCGTCTTGATGACCCACGGTATCGGAAGATGGACGCGCCATCTCATGGTTCCATTATAAGGAACATTTTTGACGCTGGTGTGAACAGACTGTGAATTTCTACGTCAGGATTCATAGGGGGCGTAACCGAGTTCCGGCTGAGGGTCCGGTTCAGTGGGCATGGTGAAGGTAAATGTTGTTCCAGTGTTGAGCGTGCTCATCACGCCGATCTCCTTATGATGCGCCAGCATGATGCTGCGCACGATGGCCAGCCCGATGCCGACACCGGATCTGTCGTAACTCCGCGATTTGTCCGTCTTGTAGAACCGGTCGAATACAAACGGCAGCTCTTGAGCCGAGATGCCGATTCCAGTATCGCTGATGGAAATCTCGGTTTTGTCACGGGCTGTACGGATGGCTCCGCGAATGGTTCCGGCATCCGGCGTAAACTTTATCGCATTCTGCATGAGGTTTAGCAGCACCCGCTGCACGGCATCGCGGTCGGCCCGGATGAACATCCGTTCGTGCTGGAACTCGGCTTCGAATTCCAGGTTCTTGTCGATGAGCGCCTGCTGCTGCGAGATGACGCAAATGCGCACAAGTTCGCACACATCGAACACGACGGGGACCAGGTTCACGCCTCCCGCCTCCATTTTGGTCAAATCAAGCAAATCGCTGACCATCCGGTTCATCCGGTTGGCTTCATCCCGCACGATGCGGAGATAATTCTCCTGGCGGTCCATGGGGATGGTGCCATCGAGGATTCCCTCGACAAAACCCTTGATGGATGTCAAAGGTGTTCTCAGTTCATGGGACACATTGCTGACAAAATCCCGGCGGATTTCCTCCAGGTGTGAAAGTGAGTCCACCATGCCGTTGAAACTGCTTGCCAACTGTCCGAATTCATCCTGGCTCCGGACCGCAAGACGCTCCGAGAATTGTCCGGATGCAATGCGCTTCGCCGCCTGGCTCATCTGTTTCAGCGGGCTGGACAGCTGACGGGAAAAAAAGAAGCCAAGCAGCAGGGAAACCAGTATGCCCGCTCCCGATGAAAGCGCAAACAATTTGATGGTCGTATTCCGTGCAGCCTGAATTTCCGGCATCTTTGCGTGGAGCAGGACAACGCCTTTCAGGTTCATGTCATACGGAGGGATATTTTCAAATGCGAATGGGATGCGTACCGTCAGCCATTCGATTCCAGAGCCCTTGAACAACCCGAAAAAATCTCCCTTGAGGTAATCTCCCGCGGATCCGGAGGCCAGGGTGTACTGTTGAGGATTCAGCAAACGGTAATGATCGCTGCCGAGGTTTTCCATCCGGCCTGTCATATAGGATGGTATGTCGGAAGCCATGACCAGCGTTCCGTCATCCTTGGCAATCCAGATCATTGAGGCGGCATTGCCGCCGATGCTGTCAATGAAGCTTCGGAAAAGAACCGGGGCAATTGTGCTTTCCTGATTGTTCAGGTAAATACCCAGGGAATCGACAATCCGCTTTCCGGATTGGTTGAGCAAAACGGCTTTATCTTCCACTACCCGGTTTTCAAGAAAAACATAAAAAACAGCACCTGTGATGGAGATGCCGGCAAGCAGGACGATGATGAGGATGGAAGCGACACGGAGAAAGATGGAACGGCGCATCATTTCACCTCGAATTTGTAACCGACGCCCCATACGGTTTTGATCTGCCACTTCGCATCGGGATGAATTTCCAGTTTCTCACGCAGCCGTTTCACATGGACGTCGACTGTCCTGGTGTCACCAAAAAAGTCGAATCCCCAGACTTTTTCCAGCAATTGTTCCCTTGTGAAAACCTTGTTTGGATTTGCTGCCAGAAAATAAAGCAATTCAAGTTCTTTCGGCGGGACATCGACTTCATTCCCATCGAGTATGACCGTGTAATGGGCCTTGCTGACGGACAGACCCGGGAACGCAAGCTGCTCCGATGCCTCCTCGTGCCGTTCGTAACGGCGCAGCACCGCGCGGATGCGTGCGGAAAGCTCATTCGGTTCAAACGGTTTGACCATATAGTCATCAGCGCCCAGCTCCAGGCCGAGCACCTTGTTGAATGTCTCATCACGAGCGGAAAGCATGATGATGGGCGTCTGGCTGAACCGGCGTATCTCGCGGCAAACCTGCCAGCCGTCAATGCCGGGGAGCATGATGTCCAGTATGACGATGTCAGGTGCCGATTCGCGAAAGAGATCGACCGCCTTGCGCCCGTCATGGGCCAGAATGACACGGAACCCGTCTTTCTCCAGATACAAACGCACCAGTTCGCAAATATGGATGTCATCATCCACTACCAGCACCAATGATCCCGTTCCCATGATCAGACCCGCCTCTCAGTTGATGAATCCGTTCCGGACAGTCAGTAGGTCCATGGGGGTCCCCTCCCCGTCCATTTCCTGTTGAAGCCGCTTTTGGAACGACTTAACATCGGCAAGCCCGTTGAGGATCTTCTGCTGCTGCATGAGAAGCAGGTGCTGATCCTCACGGATTTGTCCCAACATCATTAGTAATTGTTCAACTTCCGCAGTCTTCATATATCCTCCAGCACCGTCCAGGACAAACAACTTCTTTCATTATCCTTGAATGCTTCATGTTTTGCAACAGAAAGAAACTTCCCATATGAACATCAATAATATATTGTATATTTCTGGATTTATAACATATATTTCCTTTATAGTATTTTTATCATCTTACAAATATGACGGTAATTTATATGATTCGATGTTTTTCGACGTTATTTTTGATTTAGTTTTCGTATTTTTGTTTCCATAACATAGGTAACTTGAAAGGATTTGGATGTTGATTCGCGAAAATGGGTTGACTCTTATTGGAATTTATGGTATTCTGCATCTGGGATCAATCACAAATTACAACTTTATAAGGAGGATTTTGAAATATGAAATCAACTGGCATTGTCAGAAAAGTCGATGAGCTCGGCCGGGTCGTCCTGCCGATCGAACTGCGGCGCACGCTTGACATCAATGAAAAAGACGCGTTGGAGATTTATGTGGACGGTGCGAACATCATTCTGAAGAAATACGAACCTGCCTGCATTTTCTGCGACAATGCAAAAGATGTCGTTGAATACAAGGGCAAGAAAATCTGTACCGAATGCATGACCGCCTTCAAGAAGGCGTAATTCGTAAAAACAGATTGCAATGAACTTCTCATTGGACATCATCCCGTACCAATCGCAAACGGGCAGTTCCCGCAATCAGGAACTGCCCGTTTTTCATGCCTCTTCTTGCCGCAGATCTTGCGCTGGAACATGATGTTCTTAATTTCTTGAAAATACTTCCGTCATGCGCAGGAACATTAAGTTCCTAATTCCTTGAAAATACTTCTGTCTTGCGCTGGAACATAAAGTTTTTAATTCCTTGAAAATACTTCTGTCATGATCACGATAGCCTCATCCAGCAATTCCGGTGTGTGCGTGGCCATGTAGCTTGTCCGGATCATGGACTGGCCCTGGGGCACTGCCGGGGAAATGACCGGGTTGACATATACGCCCGCATCGAAGAGCTGGCGGCAAATCAGGAAGGTGCGCATGTCTTCGAAAGTTGTGATGGGAATGATGGGCGTTCTTGTTTCATGCAGCGGAATCCCGCTCTTTCGGAGGCCGTCGCGCATGTGATCTGCCGCTGCGGTAAGGGCGCGGACTCTCTGCGGTTCACGTTTCAACACGCGAAGCGCAGCCAGGGCGGCGGCGGCGTTGGAAGGCGGGATGGATGCGCTGAAGATGAAAGGACGGGAATGGTGCTTCACGAAACTGACGACCTTTTCACTGGCTGCCATATATCCGCCAAGGCTCGCAAGAGATTTGCTGAAGGTGCCCATGATGATGTCGACGTCCTTCTCCAGACCGAAATGCTCCGCCGTGCCGCGGCCGTTTTCACCAAGGACACCCAGTGCGTGGGCATCGTCCACCATTACGCGGGCGCCGTACTTTTTTGCCAGTTCGACAATTTTGGGCAGGTTCGCAATGTCTCCGCCCATGCTGAAAACGCCATCTGTGACAATGAGCTTGCCTTTGTCATCGGGCACTTCGCCCAGAAGTTTTTCCAGTTCCTCCATGTCGTTGTGCTTGTAACGGACCAGCGATGCGAAGCTTAAACGGCAGGCGTCATAAATGCTGGCATGGTTTTCCTTGTCGCAGAGGATGACGTCGCCCCGCCCGGCTATGGCTGAAATAATGCCCAGATTTGACTGAAATCCAGTACTGAACGTAAGGGCGGCCTCCTTGTGGACGAACTCCGCCATTTCCCGCTCCAGTTCCAGATGCAGGACAAGTGTCCCGTTGAGGTACCGTGAGCCGGAGCAGCCGGTGCCGTACTGTTCAAGCGCTTTCCGGGCGGCATCAACCACTTCGGGATGAGAGGTCAGGCCCAGGTAGTTGTTGGATCCGATCATGATGATGCGGTGACCTTCCATTGTCACGACGGTGTCCTGCCGGCTTTCCAGCGCGTGAAAAAAAGGATACAGCCCCAGGTCGATGACTTCCTGTGCTTTGGTGAATTCAAGGCATTTCGTGAACAGATCCATATATTGTACTTCCTTTCGCAAATCCGATCGCCGATTCGGCAGCAAAACCGGCCGGAAAACCGACTTGTTCATTGTAACACATCATTTTTCCGGTTTCCACATGCATCATCGCCATTGCCGCATTATAATCATGGCAAATCATCGCTGTTGCCGCGTAAAATCGCATCGGCGCGGACAGCACCGGAATCATGCCGACGACCAGATCGGAAAGACATCGGAATCCGTTGCGCGCTGGAGCCTCATCCGTTACAATAATCACAGCAATCAAGAAGAACAGGAGAAAACATGATCAAGGATTCGGAGAAGAAAATCATCCTGATCACCGGCGCTTCTTCCGGCATCGGTCTCGCCACGGGGAAACTGGCTGCCTCGGCAGGTCACATCGTATATGGAACCTCCCGGACTGAAAAGACCGCGGAAGGAATCCGGATGCTGAAAATGGACGTGTGCGCCGATGAGGAAGTTGACGCAGCCATCCGGCGCATCATCGCCGAACAGGGACGCCTTGACATACTGATTGGCAATGCAGGATACGGCATAGCAGGTTCCGTGGAAGACACGGGGATTGAAGAAGCGAAACACCAGTTTGAAACGAACTATTTCGGCGCGTTGCGCGTCGTGCGCGCGGTTCTCCCCGTCATGCGGCGTCAGGGCTCCGGTTCAATCATCACGGTCAGTTCGGTTGCCGGCATCCTGGCCATTCCATTCCAGGCAAGCTACAGCGCCACCAAATTCGCGCTGGAATCCACGATGGAGGCGCTCAGGGGCGAAGTGGCACCGCTCGGCATAAAGGTAAGCCTGGTGGAACCGGGAGATACGCATACGGGATTTACCGAGGCCAGGGTCCTTATCGCCGGCGCGCTTGCCAACAAGGCCTATTCCGAGCGGCTGAACCGTTCCGTGAAGCGAATGGCGCATGACGAACAGCACGGTGCCACGCCGGAAAAGGTGGCGGGCGTCATATGCAAAGTCGCCTTTTCAAAAAATCCGCCCGTTCGCACGGCCGTCGGATTCGACTACCGGCTGATCCTTTTTCTGAAACGCCTGGTGCCGGACCGTTTGCTTTCTTACGTGCTCCGAATGATGTACGCGTCATGAGAACCGTTCCGCCCGGCAGGCCGGCACGCATCCGCCCACATGCCGAATCTGCCGTTCCGTCTCCGGCTTCTGTCCGGGACGGCAGACGTCGGCTTTCAGGCAGAACGCCTGTGGAGATTTGGCGTAAATGTCATGAAATGCTAGATTCCGTCACCCCGCTGCGCACGGATTGCGGTGCGCTCTGCGGCGCCCGGTGCTGTCGGGGAGGGCCGGGAGACGGCATGCTTTTGTTTCCGGAAGAAGCGCTCCTTTATTCTGAATTGGTCACAGATCTTTCCGCAGCAGGGCTTGTGTCTGCTGGAACGGCTGCATCTGGTGAAACAGCTGCAGAGTATGCGGAACCGGCTGCAGCGCCTGGTGAAGCGGCTGAAGAGCTTGGTGAAACGGCTGCAGAGCTTGGTGAACCGGCTGCAGAGTTTGCAGAAGTGGCTGCGGAGTTTGCAGAAGCGGCTGCGGCGCATGCGCAAGCGGCCGGACAATTGAAAGACGAGTCAAACCATGGCGGATGGCGGCTTACAGACAGCCGGATCATCCTTCCGGGCGCCAGCGACCCGGTGAAGCTTCTCATTTGCAGCGGATCATGCAGCCGCCGTTTCAGGCCGATGGCTTGCAGGATGTTCCCGCTGCTGCCATGGATTGACAGGCACGGCCGGGTCAGGATTCGCCCTGACTTGCGCGCATATGCCATGTGTCCGCTCCTGTCGCAGGCAGATGCCCCGCCCATCGACCCCGTCTTTTCCGGGGCGGTCCGCGATGCGATGGAAGCGGCCTCCGTTCTGCCCGGCACCAGGCTGCTTCTGGAATTGCTGAACGAAGAAGCCTCGCTGCTTCGCAAGTTCTACGGGCTTGACATCTGACGCTTTCGAACAGGATGAAGTGCTACGGGTTTGAAATCAGGCTCTTCGAACAGGATGAAGAGCTGCAGGCTTGATGTCCTGCTCTTTCGAACAGGATGAAGTGAATCCGGAGGATATCACCGGATGGTTTCAAGAATCAGCGGCACCGCTCGATAAGCGGTCGTTCCGATTGACACCGCTTCATCCAGCAAGGCCGAGGCAGCCGGAATCCTGCGCCTGTCGCCCGTGTGCAATACTGCAACCGGCTCTCCCGCACATACCGTGTCGCCGGGTTTTTTCAGCAGCACGATGCCTGCTGCCGGGTCGATGCCCTCTTCCTTTGTCCGCCGTCCGGCACCCAATTCCATCGACGCCATGCCCAGCAGATCAGAGACAATCTTCTGAATGATTCCCGAGGATGTCGCACGATACAGTTCGCGGATATCCGCCGTCGGCAGCATATCCGGAAAATCCGCCACATCGGGATTTCCTCCCTGCCCCCTGACCATGTCGCGGAATTTCTGCAGGGCAGCGCCTCCGTCAAGGGCGGCTTCCGCCAATTCCCTGCATCGTGCAGTGTCACCTTTCCCCGCAAGTTCCAACATGATGGCGCCCAACACAAGGCAGAGTTCGCGAATATCGCCCGGTCCGCGGCCCTGAAGCACTTCGATGGCTTCCCGGACTTCAAGGGCATTTCCCACCGCAAGTCCAAGCGGCTGGTCCATGTCGGTAAGGACTGCTACTGTTCTGCGGCCCGCGCCGTTGCCAATGTCCACCATGGCGCGCGCCAGCGCCTCCGCTTCCGGCAGGGTGTGCATGAAGGCACCGCTGCCCATTTTCACGTCAAGCACGATGGCATCCGCACCGGAGGCAAGCTTCTTGCTCATGATGCTGGACGCGATGAGCGAAATATTCCCGATGGTGGCCGTCACATCCCTCAAGGCGTAGAGCTTTTTGTCGGCAGGCACCAGGCGGCCGGTCTGGCCTGCGACTGCCAGCCCCACCCGGTTCACGCAATCAATGAAAGCCTCCGTGGAAAGGTTCGTGGAAAAACCCGGAATTGATTCGAGCTTGTCGATTGTACCACCCGTATGCCCCAGACCCCTCCCCGACATTTTTGCGACAGGCACGCCGCAGGCTGCGACGAGAGGGGCGAGAATCAGCGTGGTCTTGTCTCCGACGCCGCCCGTGCTGTGTTTGTCCACCTTCAAACCGGGAATGCCGGAAAGGTCGGTCTGCTCTCCCGAGTCGACCATGGCCATCGTCAGGTCAAGTGTCTCGACGGGATTCATTCCCTGAAAGCAGATGGCCATCAGCAGCGCCGCAGCCTGATAGTCCGGCACTGCACCGGAAACCACGCCCTCCGTGAAAAAACGAATCTCATCCCTTGTCAGTGCCTGTCCATCCTTCTTCGACTGGATCACATCCACCATTCTCATCTCAATCCATCCTCATATCCATGCATGGTTAGGATTCCATTTGTTTACAAATAATATCCATATTGGCATTGTTCATCCGGACTACGAATTCAAGGCCACGGATCTCAGGCATCTAGTTCCCGGAAGGATCCGGGTGCGGGCAGGATCCGGGTACCGGCAGGATCCGGGTACCGGAAGGATCCGGGTACCGGCAGGATCCGGGTACCGGCAGGATCCGGGTACCGGCAGGATCCGGGTATCGGAAGGATCCTTCCGGGTGCGGGCAGGATCCTGGTCCCTTACCGGCCTCCGCCCAGCTCTGCCAGAAAGGATGCCCCTTCCAGCTCAGCCGCAATGCCCAGCCATTCGGCAACAGTCGCCCCGATATCACCGAAAGTGGACCGGGTGCCCAGCGCAGTTCCCGGTTTCACCGCTTTCCCGACTGCCAGGAGCGGTGTGTATTCACGGGAATGGTCTGTGGAAGCGGTAGTGGGATCGCATCCGTGATCGGCCGTGATGATCAGGATGTCTTCTTCCTGCATGGCGGCCAGCACTTCGGGCAGCCGCAGATCAAATGCCTTCAATGCTTCGGCGTAGCCTTTCGCATCGTTTCGATGGCCGTACAGCATGTCGAAATCTACCAGGTTGGCAAACAGGAGGCCGCCAAACAGGTCCCGCATCCATTCGATCGTCCTGTCCACCCCGTCCATGTTCCCATGGGTGTGAACAGCGCGGGTGATTCCCCGGGCATTGAAAATATCCTCTATCTTCCCGACAGCCCGAACTTCCAGCCCTGCCGCCTTCACCTGATCCAGCACCGTGGGACGGAATGGGTCGACGGCAAAATCACGACGACGGTCCGTCCGCCTGTACTGGCCGGATTCGCCTTCAAACGGCCGCGCTATGACCCGTCCGACGGCATGTTCGCCCATGAGGACCTTCCGTGCAATCCGGCACATGCCGTACAATTCTTCAAGGGGGATGACTCCTTCATGCGCGGCAATCTGGAAAACGCTGTCCGCCGACGTATAGATGATGGGAAACCCCGTCCTGACATGTTCGTCGCCCAGGCGGCTGATGATCTCCGTGCCGGACGCCACTTCATTCGCCAGTGTTTTTCTGCCGATCTCCTTTTCAAACGCCTCGATCACATCACGCGGAAAACCGGACGGATAAGTGGGGAATGGTTCAAGCAAAGTGACTCCGGCCATTTCCCAATGTCCGGTCGTGGTGTCTTTTCCGGCAGAGCGTTCCACATTGCGTCCGAAAGCGCCGTCAATCCTGTCGGGAACGGAAAACATCTTCACGCCCTCGATGGCGCCAAGGCCCAGCCTTTCAAGATTCGGAAGGGAAAACCCGGGTACCGCTTTCGCGATGTTGTCAAGCGTATGGCTGCCCGTATCTCCGTACTGGGCTGCGTCCGGCAGTTCGCCGATGCCAACGCTGTCAAGGACGATGAGAATGGCTCTTTTCATGAATCCTCCCCCTGCGAGGCGGCTGCAAGGCCGTGATTGCCTGCTCCGCCTGCCTGTGCTACCCTGTATGCATGACATTCTGGTTTCTTCTGGCGGCCCTTGCCGCCCTGATCTTCTATATGAGGCTGGAAGCCGGCTGGCTGAAGGTAGAGCACATCACGGTCCCTGCAGGGGTTGGACTGCGGATCGCCGTGATATCGGACCTCCATCCGGCCTTTTGCCGGATTTCTTCCGATACCGCCAAAGCCGTTATGGACAGGGAAAAGCCGGACCTGTTCCTGTTCCTCGGCGACGCGCTCGATAAGCCGGACCACATCCTGAAGGCCGCGAAATGGCTCGGACGCTGTGCGGGCGGGATACCCGCCTTCGCAGTCCCCGGGAACCATGACCATCGGTTTTTCATGAAGAACACCGACTTCCGGCAGTCCTTCGCGAAGGCGCTGTCAAATGAAAAAATCCGCCTTGTGTCCGATGGGCAATTCATGTTTTCAAAGGGAAACCATCACCTGAAGCTGACCGCAATCGATGATTACCCTCATGCACCGTCTCCGGAACCGGTCCCTGGTGCATCGGAGGCCAGGCCGTCTCAATTCCATCTCGTTTTCACACACAATCCGCAGAGAATCACCGAATTACCGGCAGGTTATGCGGACTTCGCCGTGGCCGGCCATTTTCACGGAGGACAGATCTGGATGCCGTTCGGTTTGGAATTCCGCCTGTTCCGCAAGGAACCCCTTGGACGGACCGGCATCCGCCGTGGCCTCCATATGGTAAACGGGATTCCGCTCTACCTGACGCGGGGGATAGGAAACGTCGTTTTCCCCCTGCGTCTGGGTGCACGACCGGAAATCACCATCATCGACCTCCGGCAGGCGACGCCGGATATAAACGGACCCGATGCGGGAACCGATGCGGGAACCGATGCGGGAACCGATGCGGGAACAGTATCGCCCTTATGCTGATAAAAATCATGCCGGATTGAATCGGAAACATTTCGGAAGCATTTCGTACATTCCTATGGACTCTTCTGCTCCATGCGCAGTTCATCCAGTTTCAATCTCACTTTTTCCACATCCAGCCAAAGATCGGTCTTCTTCGATGGATCCCTCAGGACAGCTGCCGGATGCCATGTAGGCATCATCAGGAATCCCTGCCTTTCCACCCATTGACCCCGCACGGCTGTGATGCGGATGTCCTTGTCAATCAGGTGACGCGCGGCCACTCGTCCCAGGCACACGATGATGGCAGGCCGGATCGCCTTCACCTGTTGGCGAAGCCAGGGCATGCAGGCGGCGGCTTCCGCATCGGAGGGTTCCCGGTTTCCGGGAGGCCGGCACTTTACAATATTGGCAATGTACCAGTCCGCCGGTGCGAACCGGAGGGATTCGAGCAAGAGATCCAGCAGCACGCCGGCTTTTCCTACAAAAGCCCTTCCCTGCAGATCCTCCTGTTCGCCGGGTCCCTCTCCCACGAAAAGCACGGGAGCATGATGGAATTCACCTCTGCCCACCACCACCTGCGTACGGGTTTCGCACAAGGGACATTGCCGGCATTGCAGGCACGCTTCCTCAAACCGGCTCCAATTGTCCTCCTCCATCCCACTCCTCTTCAATCAGGCCCTTTGTACATTTCCCTCTTCAATCAGGCCTTTTTTGCATTTTCCCTCTTCAATCAGGCCTTCATGTGGCTTTCCCTCTTCAATCAGGCCCTCATGTGCCTTTCCCTCTTCAATCAGGCCTTTTGTACATTTTTCCTTCATATTCAGCGAGCATGCGCTTCATCGCAAAGGGCTCCCTGGTGGTGCGGACCGATTCCGCCATCATCCGGATCCAGCGCTCCCGCTGATCGTAATAGGTCGGCAGCACTTCATCCCGGAGCACCTTTTTCAGCGCCTTGAAATCATGCTTGTCGAGCTCGTCGGCATCCGTGCTTTCGAACCCGTCGCCGAACTGCCAGCCGTTGACCCCGTGCACGCAGGCTTCCGGCCACCATCCGTCCAGGATGGACAGATTCAGGACCCCGTTCATCGAGGCCTTCATGCCGGACGTGCCGGATGCTTCCTTCGGGCGGCGCGGGTTATTCAGCCAGATATCGGAACCGCGGGTAAGCATGTGCCCGATCTCCATGTCATAATTCTCCAGGAACACGACTGATTCGGGATAGGCGGCCGCCATCCCGACAATTTCCGCCACGATCTTCCTGCCGTTGTCATCAAACGGATGCGCTTTACCGGAAAAAACGATCTGCAGCTTCCCTTTCTTGAGCAGCGGGGCAATGAATTTCCTGTCAGTGAATATGAAGTTCGACCTTTTGTACGGCACAGCCCGTCTGGAAAATCCGATCAGCAAAACGTCCGGGTCCAGCTTTACGCCCGTCCGTTCCCGTATGAACCTGACCAGCTTCTTTTTATTGGCGGCATGCCGCTCCCACAGCGCAGTGGCTGAATTCCACCCTCCATCGTAGGCATCGGCCAGTTCCAGCATCTTTTCATCCACCCAGGTGGGAAGATGGATGGCGTTGGTAATGCCGATGATCTCGCAGCGGTCTTTCACATCGGCCCACATCCTGTTCGCCGTTTCCGCATGAAGTGCCGATACCGCGTTTGCAACCCGGGAGAGCCGCAAGGCTCCGACTGTCATGTTGAACGGGCTTCCGCCGATGGACCGGAGCTGTGGCTTCGTCAGGCCGAGATTGGCGCCCATGTAGGCCAGCCGCTCTAGCGGATGCGACTCGTTCCCTTCGATGACAGGGGTATGAGTCGTGAATACGATTTGCCGGCGCGTCTTTGCGCGGGCCTCTTCAAACGTGTCGCCCGCCTCCTGCTTCTCGCGGATCAGCTCGAATCCCGCCAGCAGCGCATGCCCTTCATTGAAATGATACACTTCCGGGTGATAGCCGAGGGCGCGCAGCACCCGCACCCCGCCAATGCCCAGGACCATTTCCTGGGCAACGCGCTCCTCGCCGAACCAGCCATACAGCTGCCCGGTTATCCAGCGCGCCTCTCCATCATTTCCATCAACATCCGTATCCAGCAGGTAAAGGTTTTCCACCCCGAAATCAGTCACCTTCCAAGCCATTACGGTGACATCCCGGCCCTTGATTTTCAGGGTGACCCGTATGCCCGTATCCTCCATGCCGATGACCGGATTCATCCTATAGGCGTCATAAGGCATTTTGGTCTTCGGATCGATGACCTGTTCCCCATACCCCTGCTTCCAGCGTATGCCCAGGCCGACAAGGCCTGTCTTCTCATCCGTCGCGCCTTTCATGTAGTCGCCGGCCAGGATGCCGAGTCCGCCTGCGTACGTCTGCAAACGGTTGTCGAGGGCGTATTCCATGCAAAAATAAGCGACTGCCGGTTTCTTTCCCATAACCAACCATCCTTCCGAAGGGTGATATCTCTGTTCTGGATTATCCATCCAATTTTTACATTACCCTTTCAGAGCTGCGGCGAAACGAAAATACGTCCGGCAAAGAATATGCAGGCCCCATTTCATTCTCCGGGCAAAGCCGAACCTGCTGAGCTGAACCCGAAAAGGCTGCATCATTCAAACTAGCCGGACCTACAAAGGCTGCATCATTCAAATAGACCCAGGCTATTCTCATGCAAAGCCGAACCTGCAAAGGCTGCCTCTTTCGAGACAGCCCCTGCCTGGTGGCAACCGGACGGATTCATCGGACGATGGTCTGTTCACGCTCCGCCCCGACACCCAGGTAACGGACGGGCACCCCGACCAATTCCTCGATTCGGGATACATAAGCGCGTGCGGGTTCCGGCAGGTCTTCGAACCTTCGGATCGTGGAAATGTCCACTTGCGGCCAGCTGGGGAACGTTTCGAATACGGGAATGCAGCGTGACAGCACGCGCAAACTGGCCGGGTAATGGGAAATCGGAACGCCGTCAAGCATGTAGCCCGTGCAGAGCTTGATTTCGGGAAGCTTCCCTATCGTGTCGAGGTGGTTGATGCACAAGCCCGTCAAGCCGTTGACGCGCGAGGCGTACCGTAGCATCGCCATGTCCAGCCAGCCGCAGCGGCGGGGACGGCCGGTCGTGGTGCCGTATTCATGGCCAAGTTCCCTGATTGTGTCTCCGATGGCATTTCGCAGTTCCGTTGGAAACGGGCCTTCTCCGACGCGGCTCGTATAAGCCTTCAAAACGCCGAACACTTCGCCTATCTGGCGGGGGCCTACGCCGGCGCCGGTGCAGACGCCGCCGGCAATGGGGTTGCTGGAAGTGACGTAGGGGTACGTTCCGAAGTCAATATCGAGGAAAGTGGCCTGGGCACCCTCGAACAGGATTTTTTTGCCGGCTTCGAGCGCTTCATGGATCATTGCGTTCACATCCCGCACCATCGGCCGGATGCGTTCGGCGTATGCGAGATACTCGGTAATTACGTCTTCCGCCGAAATCGGCTTGCCGCCGTATACCTTCTCGATAATCGGGTTCTTGATTTCCAATGCGGCCAGGACACGTGATCGGAAAGTATCCGGTTCCATCAGGTCGCACATGCGGATTCCACTGCGTTCCGCCTTGTCGGAATAGGCCGGCCCGATTCCCCGTTTCGTCGTACCCAGGCCATTTGCACCGCGGGACTGCTCCTGAAGCGCGTCCAGTTCCCTGTGCCATGGCATGATGACGTGGGCACGGTCGCTGATGAACAGGGCAGCGGGTTCCACATGGCGCAGGGCCAGCCGGTCCAGCTCCATCAGCAGGACTGCAGGGTCCACCACCACGCCGTTCGCGATGATGCAGATGGTATTGCTGCGCAGGATGCCGGAAGGCAGCAGGTGCAGGGCAAACTTCTCCCCTTTGTGGACAATGGTGTGACCGGCGTTGTTGCCTCCGGAAAACCGGACGATGACATCCGCATCTTCTGCCAGAATGTCAATATACTTGCCTTTTCCCTCGTCTCCCCATTGGGTTCCGATGACAACGGTTCCAGACATGATGATCCCTCCCGTCCCAGAGTTGAAATGATTACGCAGGCCGAATCCCAGCCAGGTCGTGTTCCCGCCTCACTGACCGATCGGACCCCAATGCTTCATTGCGGTTCCAGCGGGTGCCAAACGGCTCACGATACCGTGCACAACCATTATACCGGCACACCGTCGGCATGACAACTGAATCATAAGTCAAAACATGGCGTATTGTGCCGTGTGCTCTCGAGGTCTTTGCTTCGCAAACACTGCTGTCGGCATCAGCAAGCTGATTGCCTGTCGCTCAAAGTTCCTGTTTGCCCTGGCAAACAGAAACCGCCTGCCGCCAGGCACAATACTCATGCTTTGACCAAGTCAAAGCATAGCGTATTGTGCCGTGTAAAGTTGGTGGTAAGAGCCTCCGAGGCGCATCAGTTCGGGGTGGCTGCCGCTTTCGGTGATGCGGCCGTCTTCGATGTAGAAGATGCGGTTCGCATTGCGGATTGTGGAGAGGCGATGGGCGATGACGAAGGAGGTGCGGCCATGCAGGAGCCGTTCAAGGCCTTTCTGCAGCGCTTTTTCCGTACGCGTGTCGATGGAGGAGGTCGCCTCGTCCAGGATGAGGATGCGTGGATCCGCCAGCAGGGCGCGTGCGAAGGAAATCAGCTGCCGCTGGCCGACGGAGAGGCGGGATCCGCGTTCGTTCACTTCCGTCGCGTACCCGTTTTCAAGTTCCATGATGAATTCGTGTGCCATGACGGTCTTTGCCGCTTCAATGCATGCCTCGTCCGTCGCATCAAGCTTCCCGTAGCGGATGTTCTCCAGCACGGTGCCGGAAAAGATGAAGCTGTCCTGCATCATCACGCCCATCTGGCTGCGGAGCGATTCAATGGTGACCTTGGAAACGTCCTGCCCGTCCACACTGACGACGCCTTCCGAAATATCGTAGAACCGGCTGATGAGATTGACGATGGTTGTCTTGCCAGAACCGGTGGCCCCAACCAGAGCGATGGTCTCCCCCTGTTCCACCTTGAAACTGACATCATTCAGGACAGGCTGGCCTGCCTCGTAACTGAAGTTCACATGCGCGAATTCCACGGACCCGCGGATTTCGGGAATCGGCACCGCTCCGGGGGCATCCTCGATGCCGACCTTTTCATCCATGGTCTCGAAAATGCGTTCCATGTAGGCGGCCGACACCAGGATCTGGTTATAGAAATTGCCAAGGTTCATGATGGGCATCCAGAACATGCTGATGTAGCTCGCAAACGCGATCAGGACGCCGACGGAGGCCTCTCCGCCCGCAATCATGCCCACGCCGACCACATACATCACCGAAATGCTGATGACGGAGATATTCTCGGATATCGGCCAAAGCAGGTTGTTGATGCGGACGGCCTTCATCCAGGCAGCCACGTTCTCGCCGCTCTGGCCGCTGAAGATCCTCTTGTTCTCGTTCTCCCGGGCAAAGGACTGCGTGACCTTGATTCCCGTGAGGGTTTCAGCCAGATAGGCATTCATGTTCGACTGCTTGCGGCTGACCAGCTGCCAGCGGATCCGCTGCGCGTTTTTCAGCAGGTACAGCACCAGGATGAGGACGGGGAGGCCGACCATGCTGTACAGCGTAAGTTTCGGGTTCAATGCGAATAGGTAAACCGTGATGACGACAAGGCTGAACAAATCAGTGATGAGGTTGATGATGCCGTTCTGCAGCAGGTCATTCAGAGAGTTGACGTAGTTCACGACGCGGATGAGGATCTTTCCATGAGGACGGCTGTCATAAAAAGGGAAGGGAAGTTTCTGCAGATGGACGAACAAGTCCCTGCGCACGGTCTTTATGATTTTCTGCGCCACCTCGTTCATGATGCGGATGCGCTGCTTCAAAACAAGCGAGTTGAACAGGAAAATGGCTGTAAAACCGCCGGACAGCATCAATACGAGCTTAATGTCCCCGGCGGGGATGGCCTTGTCCACCAGGATGGCCATGAGGGTCGGGCCGAGATATACGGCCGTAGTCGTCAGAATCATCATGAAGACGACAAACAGGATGGGTTTCATGTGCGGACGCACATATCGGAACATCCGCTTCAGCTGGCTTGCGTTGAATTCCTCTCCCAGGGCTTCGTCCACGTCGAACTTGTTACGCGCCATGCGTGATCACCCCGTTTTCCCCGCCGGCCGCCGTGGCCATTTCCTCGTCGAAATCACCCATCTGGTTCATGTAGACATCGAAGTACATTCCGCCCAGCGCCAGCAGTTCCTGGTGCGTGCCCCGTTCCACGATGCGCCCCTTGTCCATGACGAAGATGATGTCCGCGCTTTTTACCGATGAGATGCGGTGCGCAATGAGGAGTGTCGTGCGCTGCGCGGCGAATTTCTCCAGCGTCTGCTGGATCTTGTACTCGGTTTCCACATCCAGGCTGGAGGTGGTGTCGTCCAGTATGAGGACCGACGGATTCCGCAGCAGCGTCCTGGCCAGTGCGATGCGCTGCCGCTGGCCGCCTGAAAGTCCTACACCCCGCTCGCCGATGATGGTGTCGTATCCTTCCGGGAATTTCCCGATGAACTCGTGGGCTTCCGACATGCGTGCGACTTCGAGAACGTCGTCCATGGACGCATTTGGCTGGCCGTAGGCAATATTCCCCTCGATGGTGTCAGAGAACAGGAAGACGTCCTGCATGGCGATGGAAACCTGCGTGCGGAGGGCAGTGAGGTCGATGTTCCGGATATTGACGCGGTCCAGGAGCACGATGCCCTCGTCCGTTTCATAGAAACGGCAGATAAGGCTCATGATGGTGGATTTTCCCGAACCCGTCGCCCCGATGAAGGCGGCTGTCTGGCCGGGCTTTACCAGGAAGCTGATCTCGTGCAGGACCGGGCTTTCCTTGTAGGCGAAGCTGACATCCCTGAATTCGATGCCGCCTTTCGCCACCCGCCGGTCGCGTCCGAGTTCCGACATGTCCGCAGCGGTCATCTTGAAGCCATCGTTTGTGATTTCCGGCTGTTCGTCCTGCATCTGGCTGATCTTGTCGGCGCTGGCATTGAAGCGCTGCATGTCGTTGATCAGCCATCCCAGGCTGCGCATCGGCCCGTTCACGCGGTCGATGAGGCCGGTGAACGTGACCATCATGCCGAGCGAAAGCGACCCGTTGATGATGAAGATGCCCCCGAGAAGGAGTACCAGCACTTTCATGAAATTGGACAGGAACTCGATGATGGGCAGGTACGTCTGCCAGACTTTCGATGCTTCCATGTTCTTGTTCATGTACGCGTCGTTTTCACGGTCGAATTTCCGGATTTCGAACGCTTCCTTCGCAAAGGCCTTCACAACCCGGTTTCCGCTGATATTTTCCTGCACGGTGGTATTGAGCTTCGCGAATTGCGCGCGGATTTCATAAAACTTCGGCAGCACGGTGCCCGCGAACTTCCTGCCGACAATGGCGACGACGGGTGACACGAGCAGGATGGACAGCGCGAACAGCGGATGGATGAAAAACATCATCACGACGGCCATCAGCAGCTGCACGACACTTTTGACCACCTGGGGAAGCACGCCTGCGATAAAGTGGCGTGTCGCGTCCACATCGCCTGTCATGCGGGCCATGATGTCGCCTGTCCGGTTCGTGTCGAAAAAATTGAAATCCTGCCGGTTGAGTTTGTCGTATGTGTCGTTGCGGATATCATGCACCGTATTCTGTGAGACGCGTTCGAAGATCATGTTGTGCACATAGCCAAGTGCGGTCCGGACCAGCGTGATGCCCACGAGTGCGGCCAGATATGGCAGGAGGGCGTCGACCAGCCCTTTGGCCTTGATGACGTTTATCATCGTCCCCATGATCCAGGGCACGGACAGACTGATGAAAAGAAAGAGGATTGCGAGGGCAAAACCGGCGGCATACAGGTTCTTGTGGTGTTTGAGATACCGCCAAAGCCACTTCCAAGATTTCAAGCTGATCCCTCCGTTGCCGCGTCCAAGTTGAATTCGGATTCCGCTTTTTTCCCGATTCGTGATCCCAAGCCATTATAAGCCTCCCGGACAGTGAATGGAATGGTCATTACATACGGATGGATGGACGATTTTAACCAGAAAGCGCCCGAATCGATTGCCCTGTCAGCCAAAAGGCGCATATAATAGGGGATGCCATGTATTTTTTCACAAGCGGGTGTGCATCATGAAAGATTTCATGCTCCTTCCCCAGCACTTCGATCCGCGCGTCCTCTACATCATGAGGCGCAGCTTCGCGGGACGCAGCGAGACGGTGAGCCATGCCCACGACCATGTATCCGTCATATACATCCTTGATGGCGCGGCATCCTATGAAATCGGCGGCCGGACATTCAGAGTCGAGGCAGGCATGCTTTTCATCTGCAATCCCGGCGTCACCCATCACCGCGTCGTCGGGGAACGGGAACGCCTGTCGGAGTTCCAGGCCGGCCTGACCAACCTGACCCTCAAGGGCTTGCCGCCGGGCTGCCTCCTGCCGCCGGGCGACGATCCGGCCATTCCCCTGCTCCACCACAGCCAGGCTTTCCACAACTGCTGCGAGGAAATCGCCATGGAGCAGAAAAGGAACGACCCGGCCAGCCCCCTCATGCTGAAATGCCTGGCGATGAAGCTGATTGTCATCCTTCTGAAGGAAAAGTACATTCACACGGACAGCAGCGCCAAAATGGATTTCACCTTGGAAAAATACGAAAAAAACAACATCGTCGACGCCATCGTCTCGTTCATGAACGACAATTACATGCAGCCCATCTCGCTGGCCCGCATCTCGGAGAACGCCTATCTCAGCCCGGTCTACATCTCCCGGGTATTCAAGGAGCTGATGGGGGAATCGCCCATCAACTACCTGATTCGGGTGCGGCTGGCCAAGGCATGCGAACACATGCAGCAGCAGCCCGGCATCTCCATCCGGTCGGCGGCCGCGTCGGTCGGGTATGATGACGCCTATTATTTCAGCAAGCTGTTCAAGAAACATTACGGCGTTTCCCCGCGGGAATATATGATGATGCAGGAAAAACCGCTTTTCAAGGTGCTGCGGGAGATGGATGCGCAGAGCCTCCAGGCGGTAAACTGAATGGGATTCGTGCACTCGTGACACCGGTTGTTCGTTGATTCGGATGGTTGTGATACCAGTGGTTCGTTGAGTCGGATGGCCGTGACACCAGTAGCACCTTGTTTCGGAAGAAGTGAAATAAAGGAGGAACAAGCCATGTCATTTCATGATTTCAGGCTCCATTCCCTGGAAGGGGAGGAAGTTTCCCTTTCAAGCTTTGAAGGAAAGCTGGCCGTCGTCGTCAATGTTGCGAGCAAGTGCGGCTATACTTACCAGTACGAGTCCCTCGAAAACCTGTATGAATCTTACCAAAGCAAGGGTGTGACCGTGCTCGGGTTTCCCTGCAACCAGTTCCAGGGGCAGGAACCCGGATCCGGAGAGGATATCCGGAATTTCTGCAGCATCAACTTCGGGGTGACCTTTCCCCTGTTCGAAAAAATAGACGTGCGCGGAAAGACAGCCCATCCGCTGTATCGCTGGCTGATCAGCCAGGCACCGTTTGAAGGGTACGACACATCCACCCCCGGCGGCCTGAAACTGCTGAACAAATTCAGCAGGAGCGAATACGCCGGCTACCTTGAAGACAACGAGATAAAGTGGAACTTCACCAAGTTTGTCATCGGACGAAGCGGCAAGGTGCTGAAACGGTTCGAAACGCCTGTCGAGGCGGATGTCATCGCCGCATATCTCGACTCGCTGCTACTTGATCGGTGAATAGGGTACCCGGTTCATGAAATACACCTCGATGGAAGACACGATGGGTCCGTCCAGTTCCGAGGCGGTTCTCACTGCCTTCCAGTCCGGGTCATTCGAAAAGGACTCGAAATTCTTGTCCCGCGACGCGCGATCCTCGTGCTCCAGCGTGTAGTAGATGGTATCCTTGCCATCGGCATCTTCCCAGAAATCGACGATCTTGATCCCGTGACTGTCGAAC
>CAZFWQ010000009.1:0-4892 GCA_964522755.1 uncultured Oscillospiraceae bacterium
GGTCGGCTTTGTCCTGTACGGTGGGAATCGCATGGCGCTGCTCGGGGCGAACGGCTGCGGAAAAACGACGCTGCTGAGGACCATCCTGTCGGAAATGACACCGGATGAAGGCACCGTGAAGATCGGACCGAGCATCAAGCCCGGATACCTTCCGCAGGAAATCACCTTCGAGATGCCCGGCCGCACCGTCATCGACACGCTGCGCTACGCCAAGGCGATGGATGAGGAAAAGGCGCGCAACCTGCTGGCAGGATACCGTTTTTTCGGGGATGACGTGTTCAAGGCCGTAGCATCCCTCTCGGGCGGTGAAAAAAGCCGCCTGAAGCTGTGCCTTCTCATGCAGGAGGATGTCAACCTGCTGATACTCGACGAACCCACCAACCATCTGGATTTGCCCTCCCGTGAATGGATCGAGGAAGCGCTGGACGATTTCGGCGGCACCATCCTGTTTGTCTCGCACGACAGGTACTTCATCCGGCGTTTCGCGGACCGCGTCGCGGAAATGGAAGACGGCGCGGTGACGACCTATCAGTTTGATTATGAAAGCTACAAGGCCTGGAAGGAATGGCGGAGGCAGCAGGATGCCGGGAGTGCCGCCGCTGCAGCAGACGGGACACTTCGCACCGATTCGGCACGTGAACGCCAGGCAGTGAAGGACAGGCAGCGGAATCTGGGCATCGCCGAACGGCGGTGCGCAGAGGTTGAAAACGCCATTATCGGGGCAGAACGGCGAATGGCCGCGATAGATCGGGAAATGGCGGAAAAAGCTGCGGATTTTGTCTTGCTGCAAGCCCTGGTGGCTGAAAAAGAGGAATGGAACAGGAAACTTCCGCCACTGTACACGCAATGGTCGGACGCACAGGATGCGCTGGCCTTGTTGACGAACGAGGGAACCGGGACATGAGGAGGATACCGCCATGCCGATGGTTGACATGCCGCTGGATGAACTGAAGGTTTTTCAAGGAAGGAATCCGTGCCCGGAGGATATGGATCTGTTCTGGGAGTCCTCCCTTGCCGAGATGAAAGCGGTGAATGCCGATGTGGAACTGATCCCGTCCGCTTTTACCGCCCCTTTTGCAGATTGCTTCGACCTCTGGTTCACCGGGGTCCGCGGAGCCCGGATCCATGCGAAGTTCCTGCGCCCCAGGAATAGGAAGGGCAAGGCGCCCGCCATCCTGCAGTTTCACGGATACACCGGGAATTGCGGGGATTGGGTGGGCAAGCTCCCCTATGTCGCAGCGGGTTTCATCGTCGCGGCCCTGGATTGCCGCGGCCAGGGCGGACTGTCGGAAGACGTCGGCGGCGTGAAGGGCAACACCCACAACGGCCACATCATACGCGGACTGGGCGACAAGCCGGAGAACATGCTGATGCGCCATATCTATCTTGATACCGCGCAGCTCGCCGGAATCGTCATGGACATGGAAGAAGTCGATGAAACGCGCGTTGCGGCAATGGGCGGTTCCCAGGGGGGAGCCCTCACCATCGCATGTGCGTCGCTTGAACCCCGCGTCAGCCGCCTTGCGCCGGAGTTCCCGTTCCTGTGCGACTACAAGCGGGTTTGGGAGATGGACCTTGCGAAGGACGCCTACCAGGAAATCCGCACCTACTTCCGGATGTTCGATCCGCGCCATGAACGGGAGGACGCCATATTCGAACAGCTCGGGTACATAGACCTGCAGCATCTCTCGAAACGCATCCGGGGCGAGGTGCTCCTGTTCATCGGCCTGATGGACACGGTCTGCCCGCCATCGAGTCAATTTGCCATGTACAACAGGATTGTTTCGAAAAAGCAAACCGTCATCTATCCGGATTTTGGACATGAAGGCCTTCCTGAATATGAGGACATTGTCTTTGGGTTCCTGTCGGAGCTTCTGTCGTAGGCAGCAGCCGGCAGGCAGCAATCATGAGCGACACGGAGGTGTGTGATGGTCCCCTTGCGCTTCAGGCATGATTTCCGATCCCATCAGAAACTCATCCTGGACAGGTTCGAGGAGGAACGGCGCAGCACGCCCGCTGGCGAACCGCTCCGTTTCCATGTGGTGGCGCCGCCCGGCGCCGGGAAAACGATAGTCGGGCTGGAGCTGGCCATCCGCCTGGGAAAGCCCGTCCTGGTCGTGTGCCCGAATACGGCCATCCAGGGTCAGTGGATGAAGAAGCTTGAAATGTTCTTTCCGGACGGCAATCCCGAAACGCTGAACACCCTGGCAACGACGGACGCATCCGCGCCCCGGTGGCTCAATGTGCTGACATACCAGATTCTCAGCATTCCGGAAGATCCCGGCGAGGGCATGCTGGAAATCGCCGAGGGGATCTGGGCCCAATCCATGCCGGATGCCCTGGGAGTGGACGAGGAAGAGGCCCGTGCCCGGATCGCGAAAATGAAGGAGTTGAATCCGGCAGCCTACCGCAAGGAAATGGCCAGGTTCACAAAGAAGATCAGGGACGGGAAACTGGAAGAGCTCGTGACGCCGATCGGCGTCGCAGGCAGGGTGCCGGTCGGCACGGCAGGTTCCGGCCCTGTCGGCGGCAAAGGCCCGTCGACAGGCGCATTGTCAGGCGCATTGTCAGGCGCATTGACAGGCGCATTGACAGACGCATCGACAGACGCAGGCAGGATGAATGCCACAGCCCCGTCTCAGGATGAACGCTTTCTGGGCATCCTTCACCCGAACACCCGCGCGCTGCTGTACAGCCTGAAGCAGGCAGGCGTGAAGACCGTGATCTTCGACGAGTGCCATCACCTGCAGACGTGGTGGGCGCAGGTGATGAGGCATCTCCTGCTGTGGATGGGCATCGAAAGCATCATCGGGCTGACGGCAACCCCGCCGTACGATGAGAACGCCGACGTGCTGGAGAACTACATCGGGCTGCTTGGCCCCATCGACTTCGAGATACCGACCCCCGCAGTGGTGAAGGACGGCATGCTGGCACCCTATCAGGATTTGCTGTACATGTGCCGCCCGCAGGAAGCGGAATGGGCCTTCCTGCAGAACTGCCACGGGAAGTTCCGTGAACTTCTCGTGCGGTTCGCGAAGCCGGACAGCGACTTCTGCCTCTTCATGCAGGAGCGGATTCTCACGCGGAAGATGGCCGACGGGTCACAGCGCGAATGGAAGAAACTCTTCACGGCGCGCAGGGAATTCGCCGTGGCCGGGGTCAAATACCTTCATTCGGCCGGTATCCGCATTTCACCGGACATTTCCATGACACCCGCTATGTCGGGCCATCCCACGCTCGAAGAGTGGACCCTCCTTGTGGAAGATTATGCGCTGAACCGATTGAAGCTGTCAGCCTCGCCTGAAGAATCAGCGCTGTACGATGAAATCCGTGACGCGCTCTACGCACTCGGTTTCATCCTTACAGACAAAGGCATCCGCAGCTATATTTCACCACTCGACCGTGTTCTGGCTTATAGCAGAAGCAAACTGACCGCCGTGCGCGAAATCCTGCTCGCGGAAATGAAGACGATGGGGGATTCCCTGAGGGCGGTCGTCGTCACCGATTTCGAGTTTTCCAACGCCCTGTCGCTGAAACAGCTTGACAAGGTGCTTGACGCCGAATGCGGCGGCGCGATCAGCGTCATGAGGATGATGACGGCGGACCCGGAACTTGACAGGCTCAATCCCGTCATGGTAACCGGAAAGAGCCTGCTCTGCGATGAAGACATAGCGGACGAATATCAGGGCCGCCTGGCAGTCTGGGCCCGGAAGCAGGGTTATGACATTGCCCTGCAGATGACGCCTTCGCCGGACGGCACGTTTGTCTCCATTGAAGGAAGCGGGCGCGACTGGAACACCAAATCCGCGATCCTGTTCACGACAAGCCTGCTGGAAGAAGGGCTCACACGCTGCATCATCGGCACGAGAGGCCTTCTGGGGGAAGGGTGGGACAGCATATCCATGAACACCCTCATTGACCTTTCCGTGGCCGCCACCTACGCTTCGGTGAACCAGCTGCGTGGAAGGAGCATTCGGAAAAATGAAGCGGCCCCCCGGAAACTGGCCAACAACTGGGATGTCGTTTGTTACGCGCCGGAGCTTGAAAAAGGGGTCAACGATGCGCTCCGGCTGACGAGGAAACACAACCAGTTCTACGGAATATGCGCAGACGGCCGCATCAGCAAGGGTACCGCGCATCTTGACGCCAGGCTGGCCCTGAAGGATCGCTTGAAAACCGAGGAAACAAATGCGCTGAACCAGGAAATGATCATGAGGAGCAGTCTGCGCGGTCCCGTATATGATTTGTGGAAGGTCGGCGAACCGTTTCGGAATGTCGAACAGGAATGTGTGGAGTTTCGTCTGGAAAACGGGGGGGTCAGCGGTGATTTCGGCCAGCAGACCGCCGAACTGGCGCATCTCCAGGCGAAGACGATGGGATTGTCGTTCAAGGCCGGTGCCGGGGCTCTGTCCCTGCTGGCCGCATTGGTGGCAACGGGCATCAGCATCCCCATGGCGGTGATGGCGGGAGCGGCTTCGGCATTCTTCCTGTATTCCAGCGCAAAGGGACTTGGGCGGACGGCGGCGTTCGGCCGGGAGGAAGTGGCGGTTGTCAGACCCGAAATTTTTGCGCGGCGCATGGCGCTTGCCGTCTTCCAGGCATTGAAGGAAACCGGATTGCTGCCGGCGAAGCTTCAGGAACGGCAGATAGTCCTCACCTGCGGAGCCGATGGTTCGGTCCGCGTGTTCCTCGACGGCAGTCCCGGGGAATCCGCCCTGTTTTCAAAAAGCCTTGACGAACTGCTCAGCCCCGTGGCAGACCAGCGTTACGTCGTGCCGCGCTATGAATCGGCGGCGCACAAGGGGAAAGGCAGCATTGCATTTCTTCAGGCAGCGCTGTCTCCGGGCCAACCCGTCCTGGCCGGGTATCATCCCGCTCCGGACGAACTGGGC
>CAZFWQ010000009.1:4902-18487 GCA_964522755.1 uncultured Oscillospiraceae bacterium
AACAGGGAACGGGCCGCGGTCTTCCAGAAAGGCTGGAACCGTCATGTCAGCAGAGGTGAAATTGTCTATCTGAAGAGCCCGGAAGGTCAGGCTGTCCTGGAACGGTTTGGCCTGGCCGATCCTCTGGGAGTACGGAAACATGTGGCCGCCATCTGGCGATAGCATGATTTCCAGTGCTTGGCCATTGAGTTTTTGTGATGACAAGGATATATTGGAAATACCGGAATAATGAATCGGATACATTGCCAGACAGAATGAATGCCATCAGGAGAGAACAATGCGCATTTTGATTGCAGAAGATGACCTCGTCTCCCGGACCGCACTGGCGGGCATTCTTGAACGTTCAGGCTATGATGTCGTTTCGACCGTGAACGGAGTCGAAGCCTGGGAAGAGCTTCAAAAGCCCAACGCGCCCAAGCTTGCCATCCTTGACTGGAAGATGCCGGAAATGAATGGCGCGGACGTTGTCAGGCTGGTACGCGCCAAGCCGGCGGAAAGGCCAACCTACATCATCATGCTGACAGGCATGGACAGGAAGTCGGACATCGTGACCGGTCTGCAAATCGGGGCGAACGACTATCTGTCCAAACCTTTCGATACAGGTGAGCTTCGCGCGCGCATCGAAGTGGGCTGCCGCATGCTGGAGATGCAGGAAGACCTGCTGAAAAGCCATGAAACCGTCCTGTACCAGGCCAGCCACGATTCACTGACGGGCATGTGGAACAGGCGCGCCATCCTGGAACGGCTCAACGCGGAGATTTCCAGAACGAACCGTTCAGGAGATTCACTGACCATCGGGATATGCGACATAGACAATTTCAAAAGGGTCAACGATTCACACGGGCATCAGACCGGAGATGATGTGCTCTGCGAACTTGCCCTGATTCTGATTGAATGCCTGAGGAAATACGATGTGGCCGGAAGAATCGGGGGTGAGGAATTCCTCCTCATCACGCCGATGAACGACAGCCCGGATGTGACAGCCGTATATGAGCGGTTGTGTGCGAAGGTGGCCGAGACATCATTCGTGACGAGATCAGGGCATTTGTCCATCACCGTAAGCATTGGCGTGGTCAAGGGATGGCCGGGAAATACGGCCGATGAGCTCCTTGCCGCGGCCGACGAGGCAATGTACCGTGCAAAGGCGCAAGGCCGGAACCGCATGACGTATGCGGTCCTGCCGTCCTCGTAAGGCGCGCTGCGAACAGTTTGTCAGAATACGGGCAGAAGAAAGGGGCATGCATGCCGACCCACAAGAACCGTATCATCCTGTTTTGCCTTGTGACAGGGCTTTTCTGGTTTTCACTGTACACATATGTTCCGTTTCTTACCGTACACGCGCAGTCCATGGGTGCCTCCTACACGATGCTTGGCCTCATTGCCGGTTCCTACGGGTTCGTCCAGATGCTGCTGCGGATCCCGCTGGGCATCCAGTCAGATCTTCTGAACAGGCGAAAACCTTTCATGCTGGCCGGCATCGTCATTTCGATCCTTTGCGCGCTTGGGATGTGGTGGTTCGAGACTCCGCTTGGCCTTCTGGCATTCCGTGCCTCCACAGGGGCTGCGGCAGCGACATGGGTGGTCTTCACGGTGGTTTTTTCCAGTTATTTCAAACCGGATGACGCGCCGAAGGCAATGGGCATTCTGAATGCCTCCCTCAACATCGGACAGATGGCGGCCATGTTCCTGAGCGGCCTCATCGCCCAGCAGTTCGGCATTCGGCCGGTGTTCCTTCTTGGGGCGGCCGGCGGCCTGGCGGCACTTGCATTTGGGTCTTTCCTGACGGAAAACAAGGAATTTCACAAGGAGCCGCTGAATCTGAAGGAGCTCTTCCTCGTGGCCAGGGAACCGAACCTGATGCTGGTGTGCATCCTCGGCGCCTTCAGCCAGTTCATCACGTTCGCCACCGCTTTCAGCTTCATCCCCGTCCTTGCCAGGCAGCTTGGAGCGAATTCATTTGATTTGGGCCTGCTGACCACGATGTACTCCTTTCCTGCCGTTGCCGGTTCCCTGACAGTCGGTCCGGTATTTGTCAAGCGCTTCGGGGAACGGAAGACCTTGATGGTGGGATTCCTGCTTGCCGCCGGTGTCTGCGCCTTCACGCCATTCATCCGGACCATGCCGGTCCTGTATGGAGCCCAGATAATAGGCGGCTTCTGTTCCGGCATCCTGTTCACCCTGCTGATGGGGCTTTGCATCCGAAACGTGGCGAATCGCAAGCGGGCGACGGCAATGGGGTTCTTCCAGGCCATCTACGGCATCGGCATGTTCGCCGGCCCCTCCATTGTGGGCGCGCTGGGTGATACGGTCGGCGTATCGTGGGGATATGCGCTTGTAGGGGTCTTCGGACTCGCCGCCGCCATACTTTCCGGATTCTACCGGACCAGGAATGGGAATGTCCGTGAGTAGGGGGAACAAGGGGAACCGGAGGGAACAGCGGAAGGAGCCTGAAGAGCAGGAAGATCTGCGAACGGAGCGGGGGTGGCAAGGGGATGATTGACCGGGAAGGCAAGGAACAGGGCGACAAGACCTGGTACCGGATGGACAATGCCGCCAACCTGTATCCGGCCCTTCAGTCGGCGCGCATCACGACGGTGTTCCGGTTTTCAATGACCCTGCGTGCCCCGGTGGACCCGGTTCTCCTGCAGGAATCGATGGAGGCGCTTGTACCCAGGTTTCCCTATTGGCAGGTGCGCCTGCACCGCGGATTTTTCTGGTACTATCTGGATCACAACCCGGTCCGCCCGCGCCTTCAGAAAGATGTCCGCTATCCGAACGGACGGCTGCATCCCCGGTTCGGAACAAGGCACATGTACCGGGTCAGATATTTTCATAACCGGATTGCGGCGGAATTCAGCCATGTCCTAACAGACGGGACAGGAGGCCTCACCTACCTGAAGGCCCTCGTTTACGATTACCTGAAACGTGCCGGGGAAGACCCCGGAGAACCCGGCGGCATTCCGACGGCGGGTCAGGAACCCGAAGAGGGCGAGGATAAGGACGCGTACCAGCTCCTTTACAAACGCCCGCTGCCGCTGCCGGACAAGCGCCATTCGGCATTCCATCCGCCCGGAAGGATGCTGGGTCCCGGCGTATACCCCCTGATAACGGGCATTTCCCCGATGGTCCCCGCCATGGCTGAGGCGAAGAAAAGGGGAGTCACGCTGACGGTCCTGCTTACGGCAGTCTATATGGAGGCGCTGCAGTCCATTCAGGATGGCACCGGTATTTCCGTAAGGAAAAAGCGTCCCATCGCCATCTCCGTCCCTGTGAACCTGCGTTCCATCTGGCCTTCGAAAACGCTGCGGAACTTCACGCTGTATGTTTCTCCCGAGATAGATCCGCGCCTTGGCTCGTACACCTTTGAAGAGATTCTGCAGATAGTGCATCATTTCCTCGAGATCGAAGTCAATGAAAAGAGCATCAGCAGGCAGGTCAGCCGCAATGTCGGCGGGCAGAGGAATCCTGTCATCCGCGTCATTCCCCTGTTCCTGAAGAAGTTCATGAGTCCGCTGCTGTACACGCGAATGGGGGAGTTCCTGTATTCCGGCACCTTGTCCAATATCGGCCGGGTGGTTTTGCCTGAAGGCATGACAAGGCTGGTGGAAAGGATTGAGTTCTTTCCCATTCCGAATCCCGTGAACCGGACCAACCTTTCCATGCTGGGATACAACGGAAACCTCTATATGAACTTTGGCCGTGTCATTCGCGAAACGGATGTGGAACGGGCTTTTTTTCAACGGCTGGTGAAGCTCGGGATACCGGTGCGGCTGGAAACAAACGAATGAGGAGGGAACGAAATGCCCTATTGTGTGAAATGCGGCGTGGAACTGGCGGATTCGGCCAATGCGTGCCCTCTGTGCAATACCGCTGTCATCCTGCCTGAGAACATGCTTCACGGCAACATGGCAGGCAAGGCGGACGCACTCTATCCGGATCGGCTGCAGCGCGGCATGAAGCTGCACCCAAACCTGGTCACCGGCAAACCGGTTGTGCTGATGGCGACTTTTTTACTTGCCATCCCGTTCCTCATCACCCTGCTGGTGGATGTGAGGGGAAACGGCGGCATCACCTGGTCTTTCTACCCGATGATGTCACTGATCCTGGTATGGCTGATGCTCGCGTATCCTGCGCTTTTGAAACGGCATACCGTCGCAGTCGCCTTCACCGTGGACGCCCTGGCCACCGCTGCATTCCTGGTATCACTCGATTATTACGCTGACGGGGTGCCGGGCTGGTCCTGGTATCCCGCGCTTGCGCTTGTGCTGGTATGGCTGTCAGGGTTGCTGCCAGTGTGGCTGTCTGGTCGTCCGCTGTTGCTGGCGGCTGCCTATTTCATCGTCCTGTCATGTTTTTTGTGGGCTTTGGAATGGCTTACGAAAAGCGGACCATGGTTTTTCCAACTTGCCTTGCCCCTGGCAGGCGCGGTTTCAGTGTTTGGAACCGGCGTATGGGCTGCCTTCCGGATTTTCAAGGCTCCGCTGCTGACATCGTCGCTCATCGTGTTTTTGACCACGCTCCTGCTGGTGGTGGCAGACGGCCTGATACAGCGGTTTGCAGCCGGCCGGTTCTTCCTGGCCTGGTCGCCGGTCGCCGCTGCCATCGGCGTCCCCTTGTCGGCCTACCTATGGGTTCTGCACGGCAATTCGGACATGCGCGCATTCCTGCAGAAGAAGTTTCACATTTGACGAGAGGATCCGGGACCCCATGGCATTTTTTGCGCAAGGGAAAGAGGGAGGACCTGATTATGCCGCTTTCAAAGGAGACATTGGATTTTCTGGTTGAAAACCGCATGCGGAATGACCGTCCCTGGTACAATGAGCACAAGGAAGAATTTTCCATTAAGGTATTGGAGCCGCTCAAGGAACTTGTCACGGCCATGACGCCCGCCATGTGTGAAATCGATCCGTTGTTCGAACTTGCCCCCAGGGTGGACAGGACCCTATCGCGCGTCTACAGGGACACACGGTTCACCCATGACAAATCTCTTTTCCGCGATGTGATGTGGATCGTCTTCCAGCGCGCGAAGATTGTGAATCTCGAAGGCATGCCCGGATACTGGTTTGAAATCAGCCCGAGCCGCTTTGCGTACGGCTGCGGTTTTTACCAGGCATCCAATGGATTCCTCGGTGCCATGCGGCGGCAAATCCTCGCCGGGAATCCGCTGTTCCGCAAAGCGCTGGACATGTATGAAAAACAGGACGTGTTCGTGCTTGAAGGGGAGATGTTCAAACGCAGCAAGCATCCGGACCAGCCTGAATCCATGCGCTTCTGGCTTGACAGGAAAAGCGTTGGCCTGTCCGCCTCCAGCACGGATTTCAAACTGGCTTTTTCCAGCCGGCTGGCGGAAAAACTCGTGGCGGACTTCAGGCTGATCCGTCCAATGTATGAGTTCTGGTGTGCCGTGGAAAGCGAACGGGAGAAGGAATGAGCGGAAGCGGCGAACAGGGCGGCATCCTCCGGCAGATGAAGGCATCCGAGCACAGGAGGTTCTTCGGACATATCAGGCAGGATTTCCCGGCAGGGGAGTATCCGCCGTATTTCGTGCTGCATCAGCAGATGCTTGACGGGGACCTTGACGGACTCGTCTATGCGGCCCCGGATGGAACGGTGCTTGCCTATTCGCTCAATGCGGCCGGGAATCCGAACGGGTGCGTATTGCTGAGCCTGTTCGCGGTGATGAGGGAAGGACGGGGAACGGGAATCGGGTCCGCTTTCGTGGAAAAGCTTGCCGAACTGTACAGGGACAAGGCCTGCCTGATTGCGGAAGTGGAAAGACCGGATGAAGTCGAAGATGAAATGGAGAAAAATACAAGAAACCGGCGCATCCGATTCTACGAACGCGCCGGCTTCCGGTTGGTGCCTGAAATCTATTATTCAATCTGGGGCGTTCCCATGCACTTGATGATTCTGCCTCTGAAGATGCGTTTTGAAGATTTTCTTACCAATCTTCCAATCCTGATGCGCGAAGTCTACATGGATCTGATGGGAGACGCGTACATCCACCAGATGGTGATTCGGCGGGAACCCCCGGCACTTACACGTTGAACAGCCCCGTTACCCGGTTCCAGAGTTCTTCGTACCAGGGGATGCGTATTTGCCGCGGGCCATCCGCTGCCGGTTTATCTGCTTCGGGAACGCCTTGCATGCGAAGGACATATTGCAGTGAGTGGATGGCGGTCATGCCATCAGCATAAGAAATGACCATGCCGGACGAGTCTGAGGCGGAGGGAATCAATCCGGATGTCTGCTCTTTCAGCGTGGTCAGTCCGGCCGTCAGCTCGCGCTGCCCGTCGGCTAGTTTTTTCGCGCCGGCCGGCATGGCAGATGTCTTTCCCTTCAGCACGCCAGCGCCTTCGGCAGAGGCTTCAACACCTTCCTGCAATTGCAGTGAACCGGCCTGCAGCTTCGCGAAACCGGCGCGCATGTCCGCGATGGCCGCGGGAAGCCCCTGGATGCCGAGAACCGTCGCATTCAGGCCGTCAATGGCCTTTCCAAGACCAGCGGCGTATTGCGTGAGCCCTGCCTCCTGCTGCTCGAGCCCGCCGGTCAATTTGTCCAGCCCTGCCTGTTCCGCGATGACTCCTCCGGCCAGCTGCCGCACCATGGGGTCTTCCGATGCAGCCAGTGCATTTGCCAGCTGTACCAGTTTCGCATGGCCGGCGGCGGTTTCACGCATGCCGGCCAGCAAGGCTGTTTGTCCGGCAAGCAGCAGCGACGCGGAGTCACGCAGTCCGGCAAATCCGGCGGAAACCTTTGCCAGCCCGTTGGAGGCGTCCATGAGGCCATTCCCGAAGGAACCCATTCCGACAGCATAATCACCCAGGCCAGTGGTCAGGTCGGCGGAACCCTTTGCCAGTCTTGCCAATCCGGCTGAAAACTCGGTGATGCCGTCATTCAGCGAACCGAGGCCAGTCGCCAGTTCGTCGGTTCCATCGGCCAGCTTTGTCCCGGCATCCTCCATTTTCGCCACGCCGTCCGTCAGTTTGGCGACATCGGCTGCGACGGGGTTGCTGTACTTGACTAGCGAGATGGTGACGGATTCCATGGCGAAATCCGTCACCTTGGCTTTCCAGGCGAATGTTCCGCTTTTACCCGGCATCAGGGTCCAGACAATCGTCGCCATGTGGCCGGTCACCGTCACGGTTGCATCTTTTGCCTCAAGGAAAGAGGCCTTGTCCAAATCAAGCGACAGCTGGATCTGGGTCAGGAAACCATCGCGAAGGTTTTTTTGCAGGCCTTCATCCGGGGCGAGGGAAAGAGTCCATTCCAGAGAGCCGGAAGCGCCGGACAGCGATTCCGCCTTCACAGGCGTGCCGTCAAGTTTCCATCCGGCTTCCGCCTTCAGGGGAAGCGCCTGGTTCATGACCCCTTCGTAGTAAAAATCCCTGCCCTTGCTGCCTGACAAATCCCAGACAACCCGGCCGGGAGAAAATTCGGGCGCAAGGTCTGTTTCCATGGCCCTCACGGACAAGTAGCTGCCCCGATCCACCCAGGTGCCGCCGTCAGGCAGGATCAGGCGGTTTACTACGCGGACATCCCCGACGAACCCGTCGGCGCCAAGGAAGCCATATACGGTTTCATCCTTGTTCACGGCGCCGGTTTCAGCGAAAGCGGGCGAAACGGAAAACAGGGTGCTGAAAAGCAGCATGGCGCACAGAATCAAAGCGCACGGAATCATGGCAAGTTTTGCATTCATGGGTTCGCACTCCTTTTTTTAGGCCATCCGATGGTAGTCATGCGGATGAAGGGATCAAACAGGACCATCAGCCCGGGAAGGATCAACATCACCATGAGCGTGCTGATGAGGGCCCCGCGCCCGATGAACAGGCATAATTCGCTGCCCGTGCGGATGGTTGCGATGAAATAGACGCTGAAAGTGGCGCTGATGAGGATGAGGGCGCTTGTCAGGATGGATTTGGCTGTGTCCGTCATGGTTTTCCGAGCGGCATCGAGAGGCGGCATCAGGGCCAGGTTCTCCTTGTAGCGGCTGATGTAGAGAATGGCATAATCCACCGTGGCGCCGAGCTGGATGGCACCGATGATGATGAAACTGATGAAGCTGATAGGGGTCTGGGTAAAATAAACGAGTCCGACATTCACCCATATGGCTGTCTGAATCAGGAAGACCGCTATGATGGGGATGGCCAGCGACCGGAATGTGATAAGGACTATCAGGAATATGAAGATGGCTGATATGATGGCCACACGCCTGGAATCCGCATCCGTGACATCCTTCAGGTCCTTGTACGTGAACGCGCCCCCTGCGATGACGGCCTCCGGGGTGTGGCGATCCACTGCTTCACGGACCTGTTCCACCATGGTGAAAGCCTTTTCTGTTTCAGTTCCGAACCTTGTCGTCAGGACCAGCATGCTGCTCTTGTCCGAATGAAACTGTTCCACCAGTGATGCGGGCAGCAGGGCATCGGGAAGCCGGGAGGCAGCCCCAACGGACAAGCCGTCAACCGCGACAACCCCGTCCAGCTTTTCCAGTTCGGCAGCCAGCGCTGCTTCTCCGGCTGGATCCCCAATGGGCAGCAGCAAGGTGGATTGCTCCGTGTTTCCGTATACGCGCTTGATTTCAGCCTGGGCCGTGAGGGCTGTGTCTGTGACAGGAAGGACATTGTCCATGCCGTAATAGTAATCCACCTTGCCCTGGGCCCGGAAAAAGAGGAAAGCGAGCAGGACGAGAAGCAGGGCAAAGACGTACCTGCCTTTTACGGCAACCTTCGCCATTGTCTTCAGCGGAAGGAAAAGCTCACGGTGAGACCATTTTTCAACCCATTTGTCCGTTACGATGACGAGTGCCGGCAGGAACGTGAGTACGGACAAAAGACTCAGCAGCACCCCCCTGGCCAGCACCCTGCCCAAATCCCCGCCAATTCCGAAGTTCATGAACAAAAGGGCGGCGAAACCTGCCACCGTCGTCAGCGCGCTGGCCAGGACGGGGGCGGCCGAAAGTTTCATGGCAGTCACCATGGCTGTCCGGATGTCGTCCCCGGCCGCGCGCCGTTCATGAAACCGATGCATCATGAAGATGGAATAATCCATTGAAACGGCAAGCTGGAGAATGGACGCGGCTGCGAAGGTGATCTGCGACACTTCGCCGCTTAACAGGTTCAGCCCCATGTTGATGACGATCGCGGCACCGATGGAAATCAGGAACAGAAACGGTTCCAGCCATGAGGTGGTTGATAGGAACAGCAGGATCAGGATAAGCACGACAGCAACGGCGGAATATACGGGGACTTCACGGTTTATGCGTTCCACAGAATGCTGCGACGTGACTGCGGGGCCGGCCAGCACGGCCCCGGGACCAGCCAGCGATGCCACTTTCAGAACTCCGCCATGGGTGATGGGGCTGTCATTCTTGTCTGAAAAAAGCAAGGTGAACAAGGCGTAACCGTCTTTATAGAACCTGTCTGTCAGGCGGGCATCCCAGGACGCGACCGGTGTGTACAGATCCACCCTGTCGTCAAGCCAGACCACTTTGTTGATCTCGGCCAAGTCCTCCAGCTTTTGCTTCAGGGCCATCACCCTGACAGGGTCCGGCTCATGGATCATGAGCGTTGCCGTGCCGCGCATGCCAAATTCGTCCTGCAGCATGGCGACGGCACGCTTGGCGCTCGCCGTGTCCGGCAGGTAACCGATGTTGTCCAGGTTGACATGGACGCCAAGGGCCATGACCCCGCCCAAAACCATCATGATGAGAAAGACGGTGATGATTATTTTTGTGTGCCTGACAACGATGGAACCAATCAAACGCATGGGATCACCTGCTTTTCCAATCTTTTGTCCTGTAAATGCGCATCGCGCCATGGAAATATTCCCGAGGACACATATAAGCTTACCCATTGTTTTGAAACCATGACTGTCGGTTCTTCGGATGAAGCTGTGACAATTTCGGAACTTTCCCAATGAAGTCAAGGACCCATATGCGCAACGCACACAAAAATGCTGATTCGATAAGGCTGCACCCACATGCGAATCAGGGTCCGCTTGCATTGCGGTTTTTGAGAGGATACACTTACATTGGGCGTCGCTTCAAAGCGGCTTCCCACTAATCTCGCATGGGCTGCGGCATTGCATTGGCCCAGTCCTGCATAGGCGGACTGCCGTCCGAATCATTGCCCGGCCCTTCATGAGAGGAAGGAAAAACATGCTTCGCGTAGCCATTGTAGATGATGAGCCATGGATTGTGAAAGGGATATCGCGCAGCTGCGACTGGGCAAGCCATGGCGCGGAAGTATGCCTGCAGCTGACCGACCCTGTTGAAGCGGTCCGGCGCATCATCGCCGAACGTCCCGATATCGTGCTGACGGACGTCAACATGGGCAGCGTGTCGGGACTCGACCTGATGGCCCGGGTTCGCGAGGCCGGACTGCAGTGCGCGTTCGTGGTGATCAGCGGATATGACGAATTCGCCTATGCGCAGCGCGCCATGGAGCTCGGGGCGGCTCATTACCTGCTGAAGCCGTTGAAACGGGAAGAGCTTGACGCGGTGATGGGACGGCTGGCCATGACCCTGGGTCGCACCCGTGCATCGGGAACGGAAGACGATGGACTTGAAGACTGGCTGGCCGCACGAGGGATATTGACGCACCGCGACCTTTTCAGCCATTTTCACATCCATGCGCCGAACCAGGGCTGGCAGGCGGCAATTGTGGATGGCGCCGACGCTGTGCGGCTTCGGGAAGCGGTGCTGCTGACCTTTTCCCCTTCGGTATTCCTGACCATCGGCATCCGCAGGTTCATCGTTTTCCTGAACACCGATTCCGACTTGTCCGGGAAGGCGGAGGCATTGGCAAATGCCCAATCCGCAACCGATTTTTCAATCGGGTTCAGTGCCCATCACCCTGCCGACCGCCATCCCGCTGAAGCGTGGCAGGAAGCAGACGCGGCACTGAGCGGCCGGTTTATCCGGCCGGAGGTCCGCGTTCACGGTTGGCACAGCCAGCCGGAAAAAATGCGCGGCGTGCTGGAACGGTTTCTCCAGGCACTTGGAAAACCGACCACGATACTTCCGTTTCTGGACGGAATCGGTCCGTATGCAAGAGACAACGGTTACGGCATCAGTGACGTGCTGTGGATTTACAATATGTTCTGCGTCACATGGAACCATGCTGGTCCCGCCGAGGGCGGGGACAGGTTTTCCGTGGCTACACAGCAGGAGCTGTGCGCCATGTTCCGAACAGTGGATGAAATGGGGCAATACCTGCGTGAAGCCGCAGTGGAACTTCTGCGCAGGCACTCGCGGAACAGCATGCCCGCAGATTCCCGGTTTGAAGCGCTGCTGCGCCATGTGGAAGCGCATTTCGCGGAACCGCTCTACCTGGGCGACCTCGCAGAGGCATTCCACTACAATGTCACATATGTGAGCGACCTTTTCAGAAAACACCTGAACCAGGGTTTCGCGGAGCACATGACGATGCTTCGGATGAACCGCGCGAAAGATCTGCTGCTGGAAACAGACTTCCCGGTGACCGAAGTGGCCGCACAGTGCGGATATCCTGATGCATGCCATTTTTCCCGCCAGTTTCGGAAAATGACCGGGCTGTCGCCGCGCTCATTCCGGAGCGGGCAAGGCGGAGGGACGCATGATGCTTCTCTGCCTGCCGGACAGGGCCCCCACCGTGAAGAGGGGGAAACCTCATGAAAACCTTCGGGGATTTCCGGATTCGCAACCAGATCAACCTCATTGTCTGCGTGGCGGCTGCGCTTCTGGTGATGACCATGGGGGCTGTCTATGTCGCATTTGACGCCATCATGACGAATGCCGCGGTCGAGCGGTTCAACGATTTGGCGGAACGAAGCGGTAAAAGCGTCCGATCCACCCTGCGCAGCATCGAGACAAATGAAAGGAACTACGCATTCATCCTCGAAAAAAGCGGGTTCCCGGATTTTCCGGACACCCAGGTCGACATGACCCGTTATGTGGCCGACTCCTATGTCTCGATGAGCGCCATTTCCGACGACATGAAAGGCGTCATCCTGATTTCGGGAAAATCGGCTCCCGTTTCCGCAGGGGTGGACGCCAATGCCATGGCCGTACTGGAAAATCTTGCAAAAGAACCGGAGTTTGCAAACCTGACCGTGGTCCGTTCCTATTTCACAAAAGCTATCCAGGGGCCTGAACCCGAATTGCTTTACTTTGCCCACGTCACCCCTATCATGGCAAGCTCGGGCACGGGCCGCGCGGTTGGATACCTGATATCGCTGTTTGACTACACGACGGTGCGGGATTTACTGGAAACCCTTTCAGTGGGCGATTCGCGCAATCTCGGGCTGATTCTGGAAGGGGAGCGCGTGCTGGTTTCCACATCATCCCTGACAACCGGGGAACATCGGCAGATGGTGTCCATTTTCACTTCCAATGCTGCAGCGGTCGGAGCATCAAAGGATGCCCGGAGGTATGTGAAATTCAGGAACAAGTCCGCACTTGTCCTTTCCGCGCAAATTCCGGAGTCAGACTGGACCCTGGCCGTCCTCGTTGCCCGCGCGGTCATCAAGGCGCCCATCGTCATGATGGTCTGGGTAGGCCTTGGCATCCTGCTCGCCGGCGTTTCCATCCTGACTGTCGCAAGCGTCGCAACCATCAGGGCCATCACGCGTCCCGTCGAAGGGATTGTCAGGTCAATGGAAGCCGTCGGCAGCTCGAGGGATTATCATGAAATTGCGACGCCCGTGAACAATGAAGTCGGCGTGATGGCCACCCATATCAACAACATGGTGCACAAGCTCGAGGATGCCGACCGGAGAACCCATGAGGCGGAAAAGCGGCTGTACGAGATGGACCTGACCCGGATGCGGACCGAGCTGTCCTATTACCAGAGCCAGATCAACCCGCACTTCCTCTACAACACCCTGGAATCCATCAGGAGCATGGCCATGGTTTATGGTGCGGAAGAAATCGGAGCACTGGCCGTGGCCACGGCGGGGATTTTCAGATATGCCGTCCGTACCGACCAGGTGGTGAAATTGCGCGATGAGCTGACTTGCGCCGGCGAATACATGACAATCATGCAAACGAGGTTTCCAGGCAGGTACAGCCTTCATCTCAGCGTTCCGGAAGAATGCCTGGACCTGCCGGTATACAGGATGCTGCTTCAGCCGATTGTTGAAAATTGCTTCAAGCACGGATTTGCAGGAAAATCCGGTTCGGGGAGGATTCGCATCGGAGCGTCCATGCTGCCGGACGGATGCCGGATTGACATTGCCGACAACGGGAAGGGGATGTCCCCGGAAGAGTTGGAAAGCCTGCGAACCCTATTGGTTGAAAAAGCGGATTCGCAGACTGTCCTGACGATGTCCGCGGGCGAGAAGGGAAATGCCTCTTCGGGTACGCGTGTGGGTCTTCTCAACATACATCGGCGCCTGCAATTGGGATATGGAGGGACATATGGCCTGAAGCTGGACAGCCGGGAAGGTTTTTGGACACGCGTCACCCTATTGGTTCCGACCTATGCCGACGACAAATGACAGGACAACGTAAGCCAGACAGGACGACATAAGCCTGACAGGATAACGTCAGCCTGACAGGACAATATCAGCAGGCTGATCAAGGCAGATGACCGGGTTCCGGCAG